>JAHFTP010000054.1 GCA_023265495.1 Chlamydiota bacterium | reverse complement strand
CTTGCAAAGCAATCGTATGGGTAGAAATGACAGAGACTGCCCCTCTTGTCATAGCCCAATAGATCGCAGGGACGAGGTAGGCTAGGCTTTTGCCAGTACCCGTGCCAGCCTCTATCAGGGCAATACCCTCCCTTTCATAGGAGCGCATCGCCTCTAGGGCCATAGCCTTCTGGTCGAGTCTGCATTCATAGGAGGGAAGAAAACGACTGAGAAGACCTCCTTCACCAAAAAAAAGCTCGATAAACTCGTCGCTCGAAGGGTTTCTTCTCACATCGGATCCTTAAAAAGGTAGGAAAACTATTAATCAGTCTCCAGCAAGTCAAGAAAGGCTTGCAGTTGCTTGGACCTTGTAGGGTGTCGCATCTTACGAAGAGCTTTTGCCTCGATTTGTCTCACCCTTTCTCTAGTTACTCTGAATCGCACGCCTACTTCTTCGAGAGTTTTAGGCTTGCCATCGAGAAGGCCAAATCTCTCTATTAAGACAGTTCTTTCTCTGTCCGTTAAAGTAGACAGTACCTCATTCATCTTATCTTTCAAAATAGCATAGCCCGTAGCTTCTGCCGGTGATTCAATTGCCGTATCCTCTAAGAAGTCTCCAAATTGACTCTCTCCCCCATCTCCCACTTCCGCTTGGAGGGAAATCGGATGCTGTGCGATCTTGTAGATCTCACGAACACGCTCTGGCGTTAGGTTGAGCTCGTTGGCTAGCTCCTCCGGAGTAGGCTCTCTTCCCGTCTCCATCATGAGTTTTTTAGCGCCGCGAAGGACTTTATTAATAGTCTCTATCATGTGCACAGGGATACGGATCGTTCGAGCCTGGTCTGCAATGGCTCTTGTAACCGCTTGCCTTATCCACCAGGTAGCATAAGTAGAAAACTTATATCCTCTTCTATATTCAAATTTTTCTACGGCCTTCATAAGCCCCATGTTCCCTTCTTGAATCAGGTCTAAGAAGGAGAGGCCTCTATTCGTATATTTCTTGGCAATAGAAATAACGAGGCGTAGGTTGGACTCCACCATTTCTCTTTTTGCTTCCTGGCTCTTATCCATCCAGCGTTGCAGCATCCTGACATCTTTTTTGAACTCGTCAAGAGATCTTCCGGCCGCAAGCTCCCTCTTACTGAGCTTCCTTTGCACGGCAAGAAGCTTGGAAGCTGCGAATTTATTCTTCTCCGCCCTGGGTATCAGCTCTTGGATTTCTTTTTCAAGCACCAGGAAACGACCGTAAGCCGTGAGAATCACCTCACCAAAGTCTTCTATAATATTATGCTTACAAAAAACTCTTCTTAGATAGGCTTGCGTACGTATGCGACATTTTTCAATGTCTTCGGCAATTTTCACCTTATCCGTTTTTTTCAGCTTCGGATCTTTGAGCTGAAGTAAAAAATTCTCCAAAATACCATCTTCTTGCTTTAACAGAGAACACAGCTTGGGCAGCAATTGCAAATATTGGTTTTTATCTTGCACCTCTTTTTCTGAAACAACCTTGTCGAAGCGGTCTTTCCCTGTAATCAAATAGTTGGCAATCGAAAACGCTTCCCTAGAGGAGTAGCGGAAACGCATGATAATCTTTTCTATCTGTATTTGCGCCTTTTCAATCCTTTTAGAGATTTCTACCTCTTCTTCCCTGGTAAGGAGAGGAACAGATCCCATCTCTTTTAAGTACATTCTTACCGGATCATCTGAAGTGCCTTCGGGCCTCTTAGTTATACCCTCTAATTCTTTCGCTTCTTTTTTACGCTCTTTCTGCCTATCTACCTCTGCCTGATTGAGTATTTGGATGTCCATTCCGCTTAAGAAGATGAGGATCTGGTCTATCTGCTCCGGAGAGTCGAAGCTCATAGGGAGAATTTCATTGATCTCCTCATATGTGATATGCCCTTGCTCCTTAGCAATAGCGACCAACTCTTCTATCTTTTGCTGATGTTGCTGGCTAAAAAGATTGTTAAACGTCCCTTTTGTCATACGTCCCTAAGTAAAATTTAAGAGCTCTAAGATTTTTGTCGGATTTGAGATAAATCCAACACCCTACATCTACTGTATTGAAAGGATGCTATCATTTGCCAAAGAAATTGGCAAATGTTTGCTAAGTCGTCTTGGGTAAAAAAACTTTAAAAAAAGAGAAACTACCCATACCAACGGGAGAGCAGGCTCTTTAAAAAGAAAAAATATATAGATATCGCTAGCGTCAAAAAGGCATGGATACACTCTTTAAAAGGAAAAACTTTTTGCAAAGAGTTTATGCTGCAGTCCTTCTTGCTATACCATACGGTCCAATCTTCCGTTTTTTGGAGCTTATCAATTGCTCCGGAGGCCGATGGATAATTCATGAAATACGGAGGGGCAAACTCGGTAGAGCCTTGGCACTTGCGATCCCCCGCACAAAAAACATAGGAAGATTCGATGGCAAAAGAAGATGAAGATTTTTCTACTACTCGCCAGCTTTGCACTTGCACTTGCCTCGTCTCTTCCGACAGACGGCCATAGCGCCAAATCTTAGCGCCAGCAATGGAGAGGTACCAAAGAGTTATCCCTAAAGAGAGGGCTACAAGTATATACCAAATTCTTACTATTCTTTTATCCATGGCCCTTACTTAAGACTTTGACGAATTATAGGATTTCAAGTATATTATCATCCATCTTGAATTTTAAGATATGAGTTAACTTATATGGCAGACGAAAAAAAAGGCGCTAAGGAAAGAATTTCTTCAGCTAAAAAAAGACAAAACCAAAACGAAAGAAGAAGAGTCGCAAACAAGGCTTTTCGTTCTACAGTATCAACAGCAGTCAAAGCTCTCAAAGGAGCCTCTGCAGAAAAAGACGCTGTAAAAGAAAAAGCCATGCTAAGCTCTGTATTTAGCTTGATGGATAAAGGCGTGAAAAAAGGCATTTATAAACAAAATAAAGCCGCTCGCGTTAAATCCAGGCTTGTAAAACAAGCTAAGAAAGCCTAACACGAAAGCGAGAGGCGTTACGGCACTTCTCGCTTTTTCTTTTCTCTTAATCTCCCTTTTGCTTCCTACTATCTGACCGAGATAACCTCAAAGCATTGATATGCTCCAAAGAATATAACCACCAAAATGAGTTATATGAGTCGATTAATTCCCTATAATCAACTCATTCAACTCACATCAAAACCAGGTGAGTCGATTATTTACCAATCGAGAGAATACTTCTTTTCTCTAAGTTTTTTGACTCCGGTCAAAAAATTGGAAAACAAGAACTACATGCGATAACATATAAAATGATCTCCTTTCTAACCTGATCAAGGCTCCCTGTATGCACAACACGATTTTACAAAAAGCCGCTCCCCTAGCCTATCTAAGACGGTGGGTTGTTTTATTAACGCTTCTTGCAACGACTTATTTATATGGCGAGGATTTATGCAATTTAGACCATGCCCTAGTCAGCATCTATGCGGTGGAGGCTGATACTGGAGAAGTCTTATTTGAAAAGAACTGCAACTTAAGCCTGATGCCGGCTTCTTGCATGAAGATCGTCACAACAGGAGCGGCCCTTCACCTTTTAGGAGTCGATCACCGCTTTGAAACACGGCTAGAATATGAGGGGTTTATTGATTCTGCCGGAGTCCTTCACGGCAATATATATATTCGAGGAGGAGGGGACCCATGCCTCGGCTCCGATCGCATTCCAAACACTCTATCTTGGGAAAATCAGATAGCGACATGGGCAGAGGCGATCCAAAAACTCGGGATTCAAAAAATGGAAGGGAAAATTATAGGGGATGCAACGAGATGGGAAAAAGCACGAGCCGTTCCCAGCTGGGCTTGGGAAGATCTAGGCAATTACTACGGAGCGGGAGCTTGCGCTCTATCCTTTCATGAGAATTGTTACTCTCTCTTTTTTAAGCCCGGGAGCAAAGTAGGGGAGAAGGCAACTATTCTACGTACAGATCCCCCTCTTTCTACTCTGCTCTTCCAAAATGAGGTGAAGACGGGATCAGAAGGGTCCGGCGACCAAGCTTGTATTTATGGATCTGAACTTTCTTCTCTGCAATGCGTTCGAGGAACTATCCCTGCTGCCGTAAACGAATTCTCTATCAAAGGAGCAATCCCGGATCCGGCTGCCTATTGCGCCGAGTTATTAACACAAGAGCTACAAAAACGAAAAATTGTCATCTCCGGACAAGAACTGACAAAACGGAGTAAAAAAATAGTGCTGCATACAACCTATTCCCCTACTGTTGGGGAAATTGTCCATTGGACCAATCAAAAGAGTATCAACCTCTATGCAGAACACCTTGTGAAGAGAATGGGAGAAGTGACATGTAATGAGGGGTCCACCGCTTCAGGGGTACAAGCAGTCACCAACTTCTGGAACAGACAGGGCATCGATCTTGGAGGATTCAACATGGTCGACGGATCGGGTCTATCTAGAAAAAACCTGGTTACAACAAAACAACTCGTTACAATGCTAATCAAGATGAAACAATCGCAGTTTTTTCCTATTTTCTTAGAGTCCTTACCTCAAAGGGGAGGCTCTATCCGGGCAAAGTCTGGCACAATGTCTTTGGTCAAAGGATATGTGGGATATGCAGGCAATGTGGCATTTGCCATTTTAGTAAATCAATGTTCCAATCATCCGCTGATGAATGAAAAAATACAGGATTTTCTTTCTAAGTTAGATCACCAGCCTGGCACAAATACCAGATAACTTTCTAGAGGACCTCTCTATGGTTTGCTTGAACACAGAGTCTTTCCCTGACAAGACCACATGTTTTTTTGCCCTGGTAACAGCTGTGTAGAGAACTTCTTTGCCAAAGCTCTCCGCCCCTTCTGGCGCTAGAATCAATACTTTGTCATATTCGCTACCTTGGCTCTTATGAACAGAGAGACAATAGGCATACTCAAAGGCCGGAAGAAGCGATGCTGAGATCTTTCTCATCGGCTTTACCGGGTCTTTATCGGTGAAGTAAGCCTCATCTTCTTCATGAAAGAGACGATCTGCTATATACTTTCCTCTCCTAATGAGGACACCTACTTCTCCATTGAATAGCTCTTGCTCATAATCGTTTTTAGTAATGAGGATAGGTATCGCAAAATAGCCATTGATGAGGGTGTATGCGGACATCTTTTCTATCATCATCCTATTGATCGCATCTACACCAAAAGGGCCCTTTCGTATGCAGCTAAGAATGCGAAAAGTCTCTAAACTTTTTAAAAGGGTTTCGGGGGCTTCTATCTTACTAGAAGGAAATGGAAAGAAATCTTTGCACTGCTGCCAGATGAGCTCGTAGCTTTCTCGCACATGGGATCCACCTAAACCCAAATTTCGATTTTCTACTGAACGGCCTTCGTGCAGCTCTAGAGATCTTTGGAACATGGGATAGTTGGATTCTCTAATGGCTGTAGCTAAGGACAGAATTTCTTTTTTGTCTGAGCGTAAACACTCTGTGAGTACAGTGCAAGGCAGCAGACTGGAAGAAGAAGAAAGGGCTACAAGATCTGCAAACAGACTTCCGGCATCTACTGGAGGCAGCTGGTCTTTATCGCCCATAAGCACAATTTTGCCACCTTTTTGCAGGGAGAAGAGAAGGAAAGCAAATAGGCGTACATCTAACATGGAACATTCATCGATAATGAGTAGATCAGCGAAAAAAGGTTTGTCCTTACGCAGGAGATCTTCCGTATTTCTAATGCCAAAAAGGGAGTGGATCGTCCCGCAGACGATGTTCTCTACTTGCAAGAGACTTCTTTTTATGTTGTTTTGCAAATGAAAAGCAGCTTTACCTGTAGGTGCCGCTAGGACAATAGAGACATCTTTTTCATTTGGATGTGAAGCTAAAAAACTTCGTACAATCTCTACAGCAGTAAAGGTTTTTCCCGTTCCCGGACCTCCTGTGATGACAGAGAGGGAGTTGGAAAGAGCCATGCACACAGCGCTTTTCTGCTCCTTGTTCAGCAGAGGAGAAAACGTCGTTTCCTCAGCAAAAACCTTTTTTTTCTCTTGGATATGTGGCTGTAGAGACTCTAAAAACCTACTCTCTAACACCCAATTTTTTTGCAAATAATAATACTGTCTCCACTGGTAGAGAGGTTTTGCGCTGCATCTCACCGTGTGCTCTTCACTGCACAAGGTGGAGGGAAGTTTTTTTACTCCTTCAAGAATGGCTTTGTGCCATTGGATAGCCAGCTCCTTGCAAGGGCAGAACTCGCTAGGAGAAGGAAGGATTTTCTCTTCCTCTATCCGCACGCAAAGATGCCCACTGCGAGCTGTGAGCATCATAAATGCAAAAAAGGCTTTTTGTTCTTCCAAACCATCTGCCGGAAGAAAGTGATCCACAAAAAAAAGGTCGATGTGGGAGAGCACATCGCACATCACAAGGGTAGAGAGAAAAGATGCATTTTCGGTCTCCGGTGCTCCTCCTTTCTTTGTTAGCAACTCGCCCGCTACTGCTCCCATAGTCTCTCCATAGAATAGTCATAATGTTCGATTAGGTTTAAGTCGGGGAAGAAATGAAAAGACTTCTTTGCCCGCAAAAACACATAAATAGCTCCTCCAAAACACTCTTCAAAGCTCCTTCTTTCAAAAAGAAGCAAGTACTTCTTTAACGCCAGTGCATAAATAGCTGCCTGAAGAAAATAGCTTTTCTCTTTCATAACCCTTTCTAAATTGCTTGGAGCGTAGTCTTCTTCTTTCTCTCCTAAGAAGTTCGATTTCCAGTCTACGATGTAATATTTGTTACCCTTCTTAAATACGAGATCGATAAACCCTTTCATCCTATGATTTTTCCAAGGATACAAAAATTCCATTTCTACATAGGTGTTTTGTGGGGAAACATTCTGCAGACAAAAATCTCCTCTCCCTGAAAGCAAAGGCCCCTGCACAACCTCTTGGACCATGGAAAAAAGCTCTTTTTCCCACCCATCTAACAAGGTGCCTTGAATGCTCTTGGTAATGAGTGGAAGAGCAAGAGCTTCTTGCAAATCTGTATGCCATCCAGCGTTTATAACCTCTTCAAATATTGTATGTAGTAAAACACCAGTAAGCGCACCCAATGGCATTGTATAGAGGCTTCTTTCTAAACTAGGTTCAAATGTGCTTTTGACAAATGACGAGCCCTCTTCAGAAGAGTCTTTACTCAAAGAAGAAAAGGAAACCATGTATTCTGCGGGGAAAACACATCGTATCTGCTCCGGTTTACATATATCCACTTGTTGCAAGGATTCTCTTTTTTGAGGCAAAGGCATCAACTCACTTAAAAGACTATAGGTAATAGAGGCTTCTTTTCCCAAGTTTTGTAGATGGGACTCAACAGCAGATAAGGACAGGGCCTTTTCTTGTCCATATACTTCGTCTATGGAAAGAGAGTTTTTCCCGAAGCTGTGACAGAGAAGGTCCATGGCAGAAGCCTCTCCACGGCGCAGCTCTTTTTTTTGTTTATCTATCACAATGGGGACATACACCCTTTTTCTTGCTCTAGTGAGCGCAACATAAAGGAGCCTCATCTTTTCTGCGTCCAGCTCAAGGCTTGCGCTTATACATTCCGAACTGCTCTCTTCCCACTCTTGTAGAAAAAAAGATTTCCCTTTTCTAACTTTAATAAAGTCGTCCTTTTGCAAATGTCTATTGCAAAGACCAAGTGCAAAAACAACATCAAATTCCAGACCTTTACTTGCATGGATCGTCATGATGCTCACCGTGCTCTCTTCCCCCTCTGAAGAGACCTTCCATAGAGGACTATCTGCATTTTGCAAGGAGAGCTTTTGCCAAAAGGCGAGTAAATCCTCAGGACTATATAGACACTGCTTTGCATGAGTGAAAAGCAGCTGCTCTAATTTTCTCATCTCATAATAAAAGGAAAGATCGGGCCTAGCGAGGATTTTTTCTATCGTAGAGCCCTCTTGCTCCTTCCAAGACATTTGAAGGAAATCAGTGAAAAATGGGCCAAATCCCCCCATGCTTATCTGCTGTTTTGCATAAAGGAAAAAGGTTCTTGCCCTTTGCGTGAGAGGGTTATCTAGTCCTCCTCTGACATCGTTTGAACAACACCCTATAAACGAAGAGACTAATACCTTCTTGACCTTGCTGATATCTTCAGGATGGGCTAGTGCTTCGAGCAAATCATAGAAGGCAACAAAAGCTGCGGAAGAGACCAGTGAGCCGCTCCCCTTCATACTACTAGAGATCCCTTGCTCTTTTAAATACTCTTGCAGCCGCCTGCCTTGATATCTGTCCTTAACGAGAATGGCTATATGGACAAAGGGGTTTTTCTTTGTTACCCCCTCTATTTCGGCATAAATAAAGGGAAACATCTGTTTTGCTTCGATCTCCGCTGTAGGCCATTGTTTTTCTCTGTTGGAGGAGGCTTCCGTCAAAAAGAAATGGATACTTCCTCTATCTGCACTAAAATCGGCCACCCCACCTTCCCTTGCCCTCACTTGATGGACGGCAAGACTGCCCTCTATCGCAGGGAGAGCCATCCAATCTGCAGCAATCTGCCGAGTAAATAAAGTGTTAAGCGCATGCACGAGGGAAGGGTCTGCCCTGTAGTTTGTGGATAAAAATGCTTTATTTTCCTCTCCTAACGCAGTGAGCGCTTGCAGGTAGGTATACACATCTGCACTGCGGAAAGCATAGATAGACTGTTTAGGGTCACCCACAAGATGGATCGATTGCAGAGAGTGTTTATTTGCTAAAAAAAGCGTGTGAAATATTTCCCACTGGACGGGATCCGTATCTTGAAATTCATCTATGATGGCCACTTTATAACGAGAAGACACTTTGGATAGAAAGGAAGGCCTGCTTAAAGCTATAAGCATCTTACCGAGCATCTCATCGGGAAGAAAATGGGGATGTAGGGCCGAGGATTCTACCCATCTTTTTTGACACTCCTTAGCCATCCGTAAAAAGTTGCGATTCGGATTCCTCGCTAGCACCAGGATGTCAAGCAGCTTTACATGCATTTCTTGAAATAGCCCCGGATAATGTAAAGCCACAAGGTCCTTTGCTCTTACTTTCCTGTTTTCCTCCGTCATCAGCTCCAGAAAGCAAATAGGATCACAGAGCAGTTTTTCCCACTCTTCTTCTGAGCAGTACCTTTTCACCACTACCTCTGCAAAGAGAGATGCTTGATGGAAGAACACATCAACGGATAGTTTTTTGTATAGGGAGGAGAGCTGTATAAAATCTTCCTTAATCTCCTCGGGGTCAAGGTCTTGATCTTTTCTTATTTCACCTAAGGCAGAATTAAATTTTTTTCTATTTTCCTCAAAAGATGGGTAGTCTGGAATCTCTATCTCTTGGCCTATCAGACTTACTAAACTAGAAAGGAGAGAGTCCATTTGTCCT
>JAHFTP010000225.1 GCA_023265495.1 Chlamydiota bacterium | reverse complement strand
TTTACTGCGATAAAAAATCAGCAGCAAAAACCTTGTCTTGTGGTGATGTCTACGATTATTGGAAAAGGATCTCCTAATAAAGCTGGCACGCACAAAGTTCATGGATCCCCCCTTGGCGCGGAAGAAGTGGAAGCGACAAAAAAAGCGTTGGGCCTTCCCGAGGAAGATTTTTATGTGCCTCCTGCCGTGTATAGTTTCTTTGAGCAAAAGCTAGCCAAAGATGCAATGATGGAACAAAAATGGAAGGAGATGATCCGCTCATGGGCGGAAGCAAAGCCCGATCTCCATAAGGTCTTTATGCAGATGGTAGAGAAAAAGCTGCCAGATGATTTAGAGGAGCAGCTAGCTAAGGTAGAGATGAAAAATCCCTTAGCGACAAGGAGCTCTTCCCAAGCGGTGCTCAATGCTTTGGGCGATCTCCTCCCCCAGCTATATGGAGGATCAGCGGATCTTTCTTCCTCAGATATGACCATGATGAAGAAGTTTCCTGTAGTCTCCCCCGGCAACTTTTCCGGACGCAATATTAAGTATGGCGTCAGGGAGTTTGGGATGGCGACAGCGGCAACAGGGCTTGCTCAGTCGGACATGATTATCCCTTACATAGGGACCTTTTTGACGTTTTCTGACTATATGCGCAATGCTATTCGACTTGCAGCGCTCTCCAAGATTCAAGTCATCTATCAATTCACTCATGACTCTGTTTTCCTAGGGGAAGATGGCCCAACCCATCAACCCATCGAACATTATGCTTCGCTGCGCACCATTCCTAATTTACAGGTGATAAGGCCGGCAGATAACTGGGAAGTGAAGATGGCATGGATCGCAGCCCTCCGCTATAGAGGACCTACGGCCATCATTCTTTCTAGACAGTCTCTTCCTGAGCTCAGTGAAGCCCATATTGCCTATGAAAAAGGGATGGGACGAGGGGCTTATGTCATGAAGAAAGAAACAAAGACGCCCGACTTTACTTTGTTTGCAACTGGATCTGAAGTGTCTTTAGCGCTCGATGTCTCTATTGCGCTAGAAAAAATTGGGAAGTCGGTGCGCGTTGTATCGATGCCTTGCTGGGAAATCTTTGAAAGGCAGAGCGATGAGTACAAGCAATCTGTTGTTGGAGGAAACCTCGGTAAGAGAGTCAGCATAGAGTCTGGCGTCTCTTTTGGCTGGGCTAAGTGGATTGGCATGGATGGCATCTCTATTAGCATAGAAACATTTGGAGAGTCCGCTCCGCAAAGCGACCTAGCAGAGGAATTTGGCTTTACCGTAGATGCGATTTTAGGAAGACTTCTTTGATGAACGATCTTTTTTTGCGAGCTCTCCGGCTAGAAAAGGTAGAAAGACCTCCCGTTTGGCTATTTCGTCAAGCAGGGAGGTATATGCCCGAGTATCAGGAGATACGCAAAAAATACTCCCTCTGGCAGCTCTTTCATGACCCGCAGCTTGCCGCAGAGATCACCTCCTTAGCTGTGAATACGCTAAATGTGGATGCAGCGATCCTCTTCTCTGATATTTTGGTGCTCGCGGAGGCATTTGATAGAAAGATTGTTTTCCCTGAGCAGGGAGGGCCTTACATAGATCCTTTACTCTCTTCTGTAGAAGAAGTAGAAAATCTGCGTCAAAAGCCTGTGCAGTCCTCCTTATCGTATGTGCAGCAGTCTATCTATCAAATAAAACAAAAGATCGATGTTCCGTTGATTGGCTTTAGCGCAGCGCCATTTACGCTTGCCTCCTATTGGATCGATGGAGGAAGCAGACACCAATTTACAAAGACTAAATATTGGATCCAAAACCACAAAAAGCACTTTCATCTTCTTTTAGAAAAGATCTCCCATGCCTGTATCGATTATTTGCGGATGCAGGTAGAGGCAGGAGCTGATGCTCTGCAGCTGTTTGACTCGTGGGCGAACATTTTGCCAAGAGACGAGTTTTCTGAGTATGCCCTTTTCTACTGGAATAAGATTATCAGAGCTGTAGAAGATCTGCATATCCCCCTTATGGTCTTTTGTAGGGGATCGAGCTCCTATGTCGAAGAGATCTCTGCCATCGGCCCTAGCTGTATTAGCTTTGATGAGGCTGTTCCCTTAGCGGAGCTAAGAAAAAAAACGCCCTCTTCCATTGCCATTCAAGGGAATTTGTCCCCGGAGTTTCTTTTGCATGCTTCAGTGCGTGAAGTAGAACAAACGACAAGAAATATGATAAATTCTATCCGCAATGAGCGCGGGGTCATTATGAACTTAGGCCATGGCGTCCTGCCAAAAACACCAATGGCTAATGTTCACGCTTTTATACATGCTGTAAAAACACGGTGAAAGTATTCTCGTTTGTACGGAAAGTATATCCTTCCTCTGTTCTTTTTATTTCTTCGATAGTACTTGTCGCCGGTGTTTTACAAATTTCTAGTAACAGATCAGCCAATTCCCCTTTCATTTGAGAAGGAGAGATGCCAAAAGTGTTTGCAGATGCTCTCTTTTCTACGGAGGAAGGATCGAACACAACGTTAAATTGTGCAGGCCCTATGTTGATAGGAGGTAAGGGTTGAATGGTAAAATGCATGTGGTAGGAGGTGGTTGTTACATCGTAGCCTGTGTCTGTCTTTTTGATAGAGCAGATCATCTCATTGGAAAATTCTTCACTTTGCCAAATGGTGTGATTGAGTAGAGCTTCAATTTCTCTCATCCTTTGGACTTGAGGTGGTAGCGCTTGCAGGGGAGTTGGGATAATAGGAGAGACTAATTCTTGTTTAGGAAACTGGATTTTGACTGGAAATTCCATGCATTTATCTCCTTGTTAAGATATGGCCAAATTATATGGTAATAACAAATAAACAACAATATATTAATAAAATCAATTTATGTGTTTTTTTATTAAAAATGCCATATTTTATAAAAATGTTTATAACAAACGGTATT
>JAHFTP010000053.1 GCA_023265495.1 Chlamydiota bacterium | reverse complement strand
TCCAAACAACTTTGAATCTGTACAATGTTGGCGGATTATCAAAGAAGTGCTTGAGGATGCTTAGAATGGATAATATTGTCTCTTTCTATCGGGAACGGCTAAATCTTCAAAAAGCCAATTTTTCACACATCGAACATGAAGACGCGATGGTTGCCACTGTTTTTAAAGTCACCCAGCCAAATGGTATCAGGATTATTCCATCCTTAAGCACCTCTGAACTAACAAACTTTAAATCAGAGGCTTTTATGTACACTCTTTCCAAAGCGCGGATTTTCCACACTTTTTCCGCAAGCGATAAAGAGAGTAGCAGTGCTTAAAAAATATCACCGGTTTTGCCAAAGCAATTCTGATAATATAATTTTTCATTCTATTGACTTTACCCATGGAGAAGGATTATCATCCGTCTTCATCAAGCGGTGCAGGACATTCGATTTCCTTATAAACTTGACCAACTAAAAGTGATGTATAGTCATCTGAAATACAAGGTAGTATGTCAGAGCCCCAAGCAAATGAAAGTCAAATCCTACTCTATCAAACTGAAGACGGTCGTCAGCGTATCGAAGTGCGGCTGCAAAATGGCTCTGTCTGGTTAAGCCAGAAACTGCTTTCCGAATTGTTTGGCGTCGGAGTGAATACCGTAAACTACCACATTAAAGAGATTTACAAAGAAGAGGAGCTTCGTCCCGAAGCAACTATTCGAAAATATCGAATAGTTCAAACCGAGGGGACTCGCCAGGTGTTTCGAGAAGTAGATTTTTATGATCTGAGGATGATTTTGGCCGTTGGCTACCGAGTCCGCTCTCATAGAGGCGTGCAATTTCGTCAATGGGCTACAGAGCGATTACAAGAATATGTTATTAAGGGTTTTACATTAGATGATGAACGTTTAAGTAAACCTGGGGAAGTCGATTACTTCGATGAACTCTTAGATCGCATCCGGGCCATCAGGTCATCTGAAAAACGGTTCTATCAGAAAATCAAAGATATCTACACCCTCAGCGCTGACTATGCCTCCGAGCATCCTATGACTCAGGAATTCTTTAAGACCGTGCAGAATAAGCTTCTTTATGCCGTCACGGGCTCTACGGCGGCTGAAATCATTCACAAGAGGGCTAATGCTTTCAAACCGAACATGGGGCTAACAACATGGGATGGTGCTGGTCGTGGAAAAACTCTGATCAAGCGCGATGTAGAGATCTCCAAAAACTATTTGCATCACGAAGAGATCAAAGATCTGGAATCGCTTGTGGACCAATATTTGGACTTTGCTGAAAGGCAAGCGCGTCATCGGAAAGTTATGTACATGGCAGATTGGAAGACTAAACTTGATGCTTTTCTTGAACTCAACGATGAAAAGATTCTTACCCACGCAGGGACGGTTTCTGCTGAAATGGCTAAAGAGCTTGCTTTGTCCGAATATGCAAAATTTGAAGAGCTCCGCAGAAGTGAGGAAGTAATTCATGCTGAAAAAGAGCTGCGAGAGGCACTTCAAAAAGTCATGATCAATAGGGAAGCACCCGCCCCTCAAGAGATCTAGCTATTAGCTGTTTTTTTTACTTTTTTTTTGCAATTAACCTGAATTAAGAGAAACTCTTTGGAGGCAATCTAAACAAGATCTCAATATTCTTGAGGGGGAAATAGGGGCCAAAGCGGGCACTTTATTGTTGATTCAGTAGTAGAGAACATAAGATTGCTAATCCGTTGCTAGGCCAACTCCCCTAAGTATTTTCATTCGCAAGGGGAGGCTCCGGGACAAGACGTCACGTGTGTGACGGGGGCGCCTGGAAAACTAAATGCTCCTGTATTTACTGCGCCGGCATTGCAGGGGGCCAGCTTGAAAATCCCCCCGCTGTTGTTTAATGAATATCCTGTGTCGCTGTTGTTGCCGCTCATTTCCAGACAAAGGCTGCCTGCAGAAGTGGCTGCTTGGAAGCCAGGACTGGTTGTATTGCTGAAAAGGGTGTTATTATCGAAAGAGGCGGTCGTATCTCCATTTTGTATATTAAGGTGTATGCCAAGGTCAGAGTTGTTGTTAGCGGTATTGCTAGATACTGTTAGGGGAATCGAGTAGGCCAAGTGGCTCGGGTTAACCAATATGTCAATGCCTGTCAGGTGATTATTAGCTGCAATATTGTCTTTGATTGTCGTAGTAATGGCTCCGGAGGAGCCAGTAGGGGAGATGGTCAGTACCAAGCCGCTTTGTCCCATGCTGTGGGAGAAGGTGTTGTTAGATGCTTCAAAGCTATTAGCGGTTGATGCATAGCTGCCTTCACAATCAAATGCAAAGTTGGAGTTGTCAAAAGTGTTATTGGAGACGATAACCTCTACCGTATTGCTTCCGGTGCTATCTATTGCTCCTATATACGTGTTGCTATTTTTATAGCCGGATGCATTATTACTTACGGTGTTGCCCGTAATTGTGAAAGATAGAGTATTAAATCCGAGCAGGGAGATTCCTCCGGCAGCATTATTAATATTGGGGATATTCTGATTGCCGCTAATTGTATTGTTTGTGATTGTTACAGTTTCATTTGCAATGATAGGATAAGTAAACTGATCGATTCCGCTGCCTTGGTTATCGTTGATTTCATTATCGGTTATGGTAAGGGTAAGTTGAGAACAAGGGGTACAGGCTATTGTGATGCCATCTCCTGCGTTGTCGTTGATTCGGTTATTAGCGATAAAGAGAGTAGCAGTGCTTATGGCGCTTGAACCGATAAAGAGCCCCGAATTTCCCGCGCCGAGCACGGAGGTGATGATATTGTCCGTTGCGGTGAGGGTAATTCCGGTGCATGGCGTATCGAGTATAACTCCGCCTACGTTGTTTGTTATCACATTGCCGTCTAGGACCACCTGGAAGTTTGTGAAAAAAGGGCTCGAGCTGCTAAAAACGTATACCGCAGAGCCCATATTGTCTGAGATTGTATTGTTAGCTAGGAATAAATTACATTGATCAACAGTGCCGCCTGCATTAATCCATATGGAGTTTCCAACATTTCCAATAATTGTATTGTTAGTAAAAGAAAATTGGACTGATGAAGCAGCATTTAATGGAAAGAACATTGCATTGGACATATTTGAAAGAATATTACAGTTGCTCATGGAAATAGTGGCATTTATGGCGTTATCAACTTCTATAGCAACTGCCGTGTTGCCGTGTGTAAGATCAAGATTATTTAATACGACAGAGCCGGAAGAAGCCCTATAGGCTAAGTTTATATGAGCCCCTACTGTATTGGAGATGGTGCATGAGGAGATTTGTGCGTTTCCGGGATCGACTCCATTAATGCCGCTGCCTGCAACTGCCATGAGGTTCATTCCGCTAATCTGATTGTTAGTAGAGAGTGTAATGCCGTCGCCTGAAGTGTTGGTCATGACAGGAGAGGATGAGCTCTGCGGGGGGATGACAATGACCCCTTGCCCCGTTTGCGTGAATTGAGTGGAACCGGAGCCCCATAATTTTTGACTTGCCTGCAACGTAATGCCTTCATTCATTCCTGCTGACGTGCCGTTGCCGGGGAATACGTAAATAGTGTCTCCGGGTTTGGAGTTTGCCTGTGCTAAAGCAAGAGTGGGGTAGGGACTCTCGATGGTTCCATCGGAGTGGCTTGTATTGTCAACAAATACGAAGTAAAGAGGCTCTCCAGTGACAGGGTCGGTAGCAACAACTTTTTTCTTGTCACTTCCTACAACAATGATTTCTTCTCTTCCCACCGGCTGCACCATCCTGGAGACGAGAGCATCTGCCATCTTACAGGAGCTTCGGGATTCTTTTTTCTTTACGCGTGATTTTCCTCCAAAGGGGAGGGTAAAGGTTAGTTGGCCTTGAAAGTTGTCATGGAACATTCTGTCATACGAGTCGCGGATTTCTAAAGTGATGTAGTCTTTGAATGTGCCGCTAATACGTCCTTTGCCACCCCATGTATTATCTCCTATCTCTCCAATGTAATAGTAGGGGCCGGCAGCTGCGTAGAAGTCAAATAATCGAGATTTGCCAAAATGAAAGCCCACTTCCGCATCAGCGCCCTTCATAGCGAACTGATACTTTTGAGAGAGGAGCATGTGATGACCGGAAAATTGATCAAATCCCGTGTCGTAGGGCGATGTGATTTTTTTACCCACGGGTAGATACCCATTGATCCGAAAGTCCCATGATCTTCCTAGTGTCTCCAATCCTACGCCCATCTGATTATAGTGCTCTTTTTTCGTATTTCTATAATCATAGTAGGTATTCAGTCCATAGGTTCTATATCCCAGAATCCCTCTTACTCCGACGCCTGCATTGGCTGCCCATTTCCCACTATCGAAAATATGACCCCTTACATCCAAAAATGGCATCAACATCCATTGGGATGGATCGGGGGCTAAAAAAGTTTCAATGGTGGTGTAGCCTTGGCTATATCCTATTCCTCCGCCCTCGATATGACGGACTGCCGCACGATAGTGCGCTTTACCGTTTGGACAGGGCTCTGTAGATGCATTGTCAGCAAAAGCCATAGCAGTAAAACATACTAACGATCCCGCGATCGATCTGCATAACAAAGAGGTCATGACTATCCTTAGGTTTTTCCTGTTTTTCTTTTCGTATATGAATTTTTTTGATTCATGACAATATCATACTCACAAAAAGACGAGCTTAGTTATTCTTTGGTGTTTAAAGAATAGCTTTTCCAATTTCTAATAGTATCCACATATACCTGCACTCCAGGTTTATAGTTGCCCTGGATGCATCCATTATCGACTGAAAAAGCACCGAACTGGGGCCCCCAGCCTAATTGCCATTCGAAATTATCAGTAAATGACCAAAGGATATAGCCCAGCATGTTTTCCGCACCTATTTTTTGGCGTGCTTTCTCTGCGGCATATAATGCTCTAGATAGATATCTGTCTCTTTGGAGATCACAGGAAGTGGAAATTCCATTTTCTGAAATAAGAACCGGAACTTTAAAAGCATTGTATATAGTGGTAATTGCTTCAAACAGGCCTTCAGGATCTTCGTGCATCCCCGGCATTGTGGTGCAAGGTTTGTTTTTTGCGTCTAGCCCTTTTAATCCCACGAATACTCTGCCATAAAATTGTACACCAACAAAATCGGTTTTAGGTTTTTTAGAGCCGTGAAAATCTTGGGCTATATGGCAAAGGAAGGGAACCTTACAGAGGAATTCTCCTGTTTCAAAGAATCTGAGGATGGCTTCCATGTAGACATTAAGGCATTTTGCAAAAGGGGACATGAACCAATGGGTGGAATAGAATTTCAGGTATTGGTGAGTGATGCCAATGCGAATAGTTTTTTTTTGCTTAAGTGCGATGCTTTTAAGCGCGGAGTAGACTTGAGAGTGAGCTTTCATCATATTGAGCAGAAATCTCGCTCCTCTTTTAAAACGCCACATGAGGTTTGGAGAAAAATTGCCTAGTAAGTAGCGGTTGAATGCTTCAACGCCGGGCTCGTTGATTGTGAAAAAATATTCTACAAGAGGTTTGCCTTGATAATTTTCTATAAGCTGTTCAAATACTAAGGAAGAAAATTTGAGGAAATAGGCAATATTTTCTTCTTTTTCAAAGCTCCCCTTCTGATGAAACCATGTAGGTTCAGAAAAATGATGCAAGGTAATTAGTGGTTCTATGTCGTGATCTCGAAGAATTTTGCAGAAATTTACGTAAATCTTTACATTTTTAAGGTTATATCTCCCGCAGGTAGGCTCTATGTGCGACCATTCGATACTAAAACGGTAAGCATTGACTCCTAGTAATTCAAGTCTTTGGACAATTTCTAAGGGATTGTTTTGATAGAGTTCTAAAAGGTTAACACTCTTTCCCGATTTTAGATGACTTAAGCTTTTTTTGCTCTCCCATTCTTTCCATTGAGAATCGGGACAATGCATTGCCCCCGAGTCTTGATACATGCTGGTTGCAACTCCATAGAGAAAATGAGGGTTGCCATATCCTAGTGGTGAGAGTCCTTCATCGTCCTTAAAACAATCCCAAAGATCAGGATTCTTTAAGACTTGATCAAATTCGGTAGAGGGTTCTTGAGACATAATACCTTCAAAAGTGTAGTAGAATACTTAATCTTCTTAGAGTGTTTTTGGCAATTGCTTTTTACCATGTCTCCCAGCGTATTCGGTGTAGATCTCATGCTACACTTTTTTTCCTAAATACAGGCTGAAAGATTAGAGGCAAGAATTTAGAAGTTCCTTGGCAGCCCTAAGGGCTGCTCACAACGTGCGACCGGCATGACACAACGCTAGGGGATGAGAGATCCCTGTAGGCCCGATAAGGGGAACTAACAAGCCAAACGGCAAGGGTGTCCATCGCGAGGTGGAATCTGAAGGAAGCCGAAGGCGAAATGCTGACCTGACGAACAGGAAGCGCATATGAGGCACACAAGTCGGATGAGGGGGCGTTTTCACCTAAAGTCCGGTACTTATACGAAGGCTTGTGTGTAGATGCGACTAGATCATAGGCTCGCAAATGCTGCTGTTCATGCCCTGGCCACGCATACCTTTGGCCTATGGGAAGGTCATCACAACGTCATGAATATAGATGGATTATATCTTCGCCTGCGCCCACTTACGGATGCCTTTTTTTTGGCAGCCAGAGGCCGAGGAGTTTCCCTGACACATGCTTTACAAACACAAACACGTTTTGAAGAAAAACTACGTCACATCATCTTGCCACTGCTTATCCGGAGCTTTGCTTCGCAGCCACTTGTAGACATCAAAAAAGAAACATTTCGACCCTTTTTACAAAAAACAACTAATAACTTTCCTATTTCTGAAGCCCATCTATTTTGCGAAACAATCAGAGAAATGAAACAAGCCCCTCATTCTTTTTGTGACATCTTGCCCGATTCCTATGCACACAACACGCAACAGGTAAAGGAAATGCTAGAAAAAGCAGTGCAGATATCTCGTGATGTAGAGATCTGTCAAGACGGCGTAGCCAGAGCAGGAGCGGCCTATTACAGCGGCTTACAGACAGCTATTCTGCAAATGAATAACTTACTACATCTCTTGACTAAGGAAGAGCATGACCAAATAGCTGGCATCATAACTGATCCTCCTTCTTTTGAGCAAAAAAGCGTTTTTTCTGAACGATTTGACTACTTATGCAGCGAGTTAGGAGACAGCGAAAGCAATGCCCACCACCCTGCAGCCAATTTTGAGCGGGACAGGCATGTCACTTTCCGGGACTATCACGTACAATTAGAGCAATTGCGCGAGCTGAGAAATCAGATGTCAACCATAGGGGGATCCAGCTTTTCTTTGGTAGATGCAATTACTCATTACAATACTAGCAACTTTTCTTTTATAGAAGCAGATACCTATTCAGAAGTAGGGAGATTATTAAGAGCTAGACATCAAATCACTGGGGGCATTATCTCCGGAATGCGGGCAGATCTCCTCTTCTACACAAACTTGTAATATGTACTAGCCTCCGTGCCGGAGGATCGCTCAGCGATTGAAGAACAAGCTTTCTATGGAAGATGGAGCCCCCTGCTACTGTAAAAAACTCATTTTGGCGATGCTCCTTAGAAATAGCTGTCTGAGTTTGCGAATGTTGTTGTGGTGTCTTTTAGGAACGATCCATTTTATCGCCACTGACACGTAGCATCTTATGCTAAATAGAATCTTGCGCTTTATAAGCAGTCGGACGATCAGTTTCCAATCATCTCTGGGGATAAACTTCCAAACATGATACCGATTCAATAGGAGTTCATACCATCTCAGACGTAAAAAATAGGGGATAAGAATCTGAGAGGGTTGACTGTCTAGAGCGGAAACAGGGTAGAGCAATGGTTCTCTGTGAGAAAACCATCTCTGTATCCGAATGGAGGGATCTTCTCCAAAACATCGAGGCAATTCCACCCAGGGGTTTGGCCGCATATCTGTCTCAAAATAATAGCGGCGTCCATGGGACTGCATACAACTGATATTCGTAAAACCGTTGGCTCCTAAAACTTTGCCAATATGGCGCAGTTCATGAACTATTTGTTCCTCTACCATGCTCAACGGACGGTAGGTTCTCAATAAGGAGGGGCCAAACTGATTTAGACACACTTTTTCCACTTTTGCATAGCTAAAATGAATGAGATTTCCTTCCAAATACAAGGCTGATAGGTCCAGTTCTATCCCTGAGATTCTTTTTTGGACTACGACGGGTTTGTCAAAGATTTGTTTCTTTATTAAACTGAAATCTGAAGGAGCGTTGCATGCAAAAACTCCCTGTCCGCCGCCGGAAGAGTCACACTTTACTAACACGGGATAACCCAATTGATTTGCTGCTAACAATGCCTCAGTTACATTTTTGGCAACACAATAGGGAGGGGTGTTTACTCCATGAGAAGAAAATACCTTTGAAAGGCCAATTTTTGAAAAGAGATGGATGAAGTTTTCTTCCTTCTGCACGGGCAATATCTTTAGCTTATCTTCGAGAGAAAGAGGGGATTCCAATATTTCGGTAAGTACGCCGTCATCGGTAATGATGATCCAATCATACTCTTCTTCCATCCTCTGGGTAATGGGGGGTATTAGAGATTGATGTAGAGGGACTATGTCGCAATTTCTAACAAATTTACAGCTTCGCATTAAGGAAAATGAGGAGATTACATCAATGCAGAACCCGGCTCTTGCAAGCATTTGAGGCAAAGTCCATGCCAATGCGTAATCTCTTCCAATTAAGAGGGCTTTTAGCATGTGGGTATCACCGGGCAAATTGCTTTAGCCAGGCATCTGTTTGCAGGGGACGGCCTGTGGCATGTTCTATGAGCGTATTCCAACTTAAAGAATTAGCCGGGTTAAATACCTTTGTCGAGAGGAAATGACCTGTCTTTTCTAAGCAGAATGGAGAGCTTGCTTCTTCAAGAGTAGAAGCAAAAAATTCTCCTAAAAGATAACTGTAGTAGTATACAGGAGCGAGGCCTATGTGGTATTTGGCAGCCCAATCACATCCGCTTGTACTTCCAGTGCAGGGGATCTTTTGGTGCTTTTCTACAATGGCCCACCAGAGGGTGTGTAAATCCTGGTTGGGATCATTGTAGAGCTCTCTTTCAAAATAGGTCATCACGAGAGCCCATCTGCTAAAAATGAGCTGTCTTCTTTTTAAGCTTATCTCTGCTGTGTCTTTCAATGCTTGCGGAGCATGGCTTATTAAGAGATCAAGGGACTCTCTGCGGTAGGCTTGCCTTCCCGCTAGGAGGGCCATAGCTTCCGTGGTAATCATGTGAGGCGCATCTCGTAGTAACCAAGGCATATCCTTTGCATAACCCATGGAATAGACTGCATGGCCAAGTTCGTGGAGCACCGTTTCCAGCCACTGCATAGTGGGTCTTACATTATTTAACGTGCGGACATCTCCTTTGCGGTCCATGTCTATACAAA
>JAHFTP010000224.1 GCA_023265495.1 Chlamydiota bacterium | reverse complement strand
ACTTCCACAAGACCTGCTGACGCCATCTGAAATAAAGCGATATCGTCTGTAGGACCAAATCGATTTTTCACGCCTCGCAGTATTCTGTATCCATGATGTCTATCCCCTTCAAAATCGAGTACAACATCTACAATATGCTCAAGTACCCTTGGCCCTGCAATCTCTCCCGACTTGGTTACATGGCCTATCAGAAAGGTAGATATCCCCATTCCTTTGGCCAGATGCATAAATTCGGTGGCTAACTCTCTCACTTGCGATACACTTCCGGGGGCGGAGGGTATCTCACTTTTATAGACGATCTGTATAGAGTCGATCACAAGCACATCGGGCTTGATGTGCTCTACTTGGGCTTTAATGGCCCCGTAGAGCGTCTCACTAAGTAACAAGAGCTTGTCGCTGGCGATGGAAAGCCTTTGCGCGCGCATGGCCGTCTGCTCCACAGACTCTTCTCCACAGACGTAGAGCACAGTCAGCCCTTGCTGCGCTAAATTCTGCGACATCTGCAAGAGAAGAGTAGACTTGCCAATGCCGGGATCTCCTCCAATTAAAGTGATCGACCCGCAAACAATCCCCCCACCCAGAAGGCGATCGAATTCTTTAATTTGAGTAGAATGGCGCAAGAAAGGCTGTGAGCTCACCTCTTGGATGCGCATGGGCTTTGCTACTTCTTTACTGAGCACATCAAAGCGCTCGGAGCGCTTTTCTATTTGCGCCTCCTCAATGAACGTATTCCACTTCTGACACACAGAGCAGCTGCCCGCCCACTTAAGCTGAGTATGTCCACATTCGTTACAACACCAAAGCACTTTTGTCTTAGCCATCTGTCCTGATACCCTTGCTGTTCAAAGCGTCCTCTGCAGCCATCTGCTCCGCTTCCTTTTTTGACGACCCTTTCCCCATGCCTATAAGCACTTCGTCCAAGTACGCTGCCACTGTAAAAGTCTTGTTGTGGTCGGGACCGAATTCTTTGAGCACCTTATAGAGAGGCGGTTTTTGCGTTTTCCTTTGGCAATACTCTTGCAGCTCTGCTTTCCAATTCCTGGCAGGCTCCTGCAGAAAGATTTGCACCTCTTCGGTGAAATGCTCCCAGAAAAATTTCCTAGCAGAATCTATGCCTCCATCTAAAAAGATGGCTCCCAGCAGCGCCTCGAAAAGGTCTCCTAAAATCGACTCCTTTCCCCTACCTTCATTCCTTTGCTCTCCCTTACCTAAAAGCAGGTACTCCGGAATGGAGAGCTTCTGCACAAAGCGGGCGCAGGTAGACACCTCCACAATATGAGCTCTAAGGCGCGACAAGACCCCTTCCGCTTCGTGGGGATATAGCGCATAGAGGTATTCAGAGATAACGAGCCCTAAAATACTGTCCCCCAGAAACTCCAGCCGTTCATTATGCTCTGTCAAGTCTTGCTTATGCTCATTAAAAAAAGATCTATGCACAAAGGCGAGCGCAAGAAGTTGTTTATTCTGGAAGACATACCCGATTTTCTCTTCGATCTCCTGAGCTTTTTCTATTAATCCAATAAGTGGATCCATGCAGATTAACCTTTATAAATTCTAAGACTGATGGTAATCTAACACAAATAAAAAAGTCTTCGTAAAATTATTTTCACTAGTACAAACTATGGCCAGAGGAAACGAGCATTTTCGTGAGCTTGATAGGGAATACATCTTCCCTGTGGTTGAAAGAAAGCTCAAAGACCTTACTGCTTCCCATCCCGATGCAGACATCATAAACTTAGGAGTGGGAGACATCGCCCTGCCGCTCGCTCCTTCTGTAGCCGGTGCTATCTGCAAAGCGACGGAAGAAATGACCTCCTCTATCATAGGATATGGTCCGGTGGAAGGCTATGCCTTTTTGCGCAAAGCCATCTGCGAGGATGAGTACTCAGCTTTAGGGATCACAGCAGAAGAGATTTTTATTTCTGATGGAGCCAATAGCGATACGACAAATATCGCAGACCTTTTTTCTGCTACAAGCTCCGTTGCGATTACCGACCCCACCTACCCTGCCTATCTCGATACGAACATCCTAGCCGGCAAAAAAAGCCAAATCGTCTTTCTCCCCTGTCTAGAAGAAAATCACTTCATCCCTAAACCTCCTAGCGGTCCTTGCGATTATCTCTACCTTTGCTCTCCGAGCAACCCTACGGGCGTTGCCATGACAACCCACGATCTTTCTGCTTTTGTGGCCTATGCAAGAGAACACAAATCCCTTATTCTCTATGACAATGCCTACGCTGCATTTATTACTTCAAAAAATGTTCCCCAAAGCATCTATGAGGTGCCTGGCGCTAAAGAGGTAGCTATAGAGTTTCGCAGCTTTTCTAAATCAGCAGGATTTACCGGTCTTCGCTGCGCATACGCTGTGATCCCTAAAACGGTCTTTATAGGACTTGGCAAACAAACAATCTCGGCGCATAGCCTCTGGATGAAAAGGCAAAACATCAAATTCAACGGTGTATCCTATCCGATACAGAGAGGAGCTGAAGCGACCTTTTTCCCTAAAGGAAAGGAAGAGACTACAGCTCAAGTGCAAAGTTATTTAGCGCAGGCATCCCTCCTAAAAGAAGGCCTAACGCAGATGGGCTTTTCTTGCTTTGGAGGCACGGACTCCCCCTACATATGGTGTAAGACACCGGATGGACTCTCTTCCTGGCAGTTTTTTGATAGGCTGCTCCACACCTGTCATCTGATTACCATACCAGGAAATGGATTTGGACGGTGTGGAGAGGGATATATTCGACTATCTGCTTTTACAACAAAAGAAAAGGCCACTTCGGCTATTGAGAGAATACAAAAATTAAGAAATTTACCATTGACGATGAAGATGCAGATTTTTTTACTAAGAATCGGTTCGTGGAATTTGAAGATATCCTCTTGAGCGATGAGTGTAATGCTCTAGCAAAACAACT
>JAHFTP010000223.1 GCA_023265495.1 Chlamydiota bacterium | reverse complement strand
CCCTTTTCCTTCCTTTGCATAATACTCCAGCATCAAAGAAAAATTGCCGCCAAAGTGGGCATCTCTATGCATGAGAATGTCATGGTCATGCTCATCAATTAAGGGAAAGGCGCCATCTGCATTCATGATTTTTTTGCTTCCGTTATTTGTTGGACTTCCCCTGCGTTATAGCTAGAGCGAACGAAGGGAGCGCTATACATGAATTTTACTCCAAGGGAATATCCATATTCTTCATAGGTCTTAAATTGCTCAGGAGTGATAAAGGCTTTTACCGGCAGTTTTTTTCTGTTTGCCTGGAGATAGTGCCCGATGGTGATGATATCACAACCCGCCCCATGTAAATCAAAAATGGTTTGTTTCACTTGGGACAGAGTTTCTCCAAGCCCTACCATAATCCCCGATTTGACATGTCCGCATCTATTTGTTCCCTTCACATACCGCAAGACGCTCAGCGTTCTGTCATAGGTTGCTCTGTGACGGACGCGTGGAGAGAGCTCTCTTACAGTCTCTATGTTGTGATTAAAGATCTCCGGCGATTGGGCAAGAACGATATCTAGTGCTTCGAAATTAGCACAGAAGTCAGAGGTGAGCACCTCTATGGTGACTCCCCCGCATCGCGCCCGGACCGTTTGGATAATCTTGGCTATGTGGCTTGCTCCCCCATCGGGTAAATCGTCTCTTGCCACCATGGTGATCACCACATGCTTGAGTCCTAACTCTCCTACGGAAAGAGCGATCCTTTCAGGCTCATCCTCTTCAGGGAGATGGGGTGTTTTTGAAAAATCGATGTCACAGAAACCACAGTTTCTTGTGCATTCCTTTCCTAAAGCGAGGAAGGTGGCTGTTTTTTTTGCGTAGCATTCAAGTCGATTCGGACATTTGGCTTCTTCACACACGGTATTAAGGCGGTATTTTTGCAGTAAAGAGGTTGTTTTAAATAAGGAGCCACCTTCAGGAAGGGTTCTATGCAGCCACGAGGGAAACCTTCCCTTTTGCACCACTGTGTCTTCAGAACAGCTCTCAGGGTTGATTGGCAGCCTATTTAAAGTTCTTTTCTTCACCTGAGGGAAATTGTCAAACAGCTCTTCAGAGATCATGATATTTCCTACACGGTCTTTTTGCTTTTTGGAGGGAAATGTAAAGGGGTATCATTAGCGAGTAATGCAGCCTCCAGCCATGCCTCCGGCAGGGTAGGATGTGCGTGGATGGTATCTATGATGGATGCAAGTGTCAATTCGTTTGTCATGGCAAGTCCTATCTCAGCGATCAAAGAGGCTGCTTCATGTCCAATGACTTGCGCGCCGAGGATCTGTCCTGTTTTCTTGTCACTGATCACTTGGGCAAAGCCTTCCACTTCTAGGCTAGCCACAGATTTTCCCAGCGCTTGGAAGGGGAATTTTCCTATGGAGATGACATGCCCGCCCTCCTCTGCTTGTTCTTGAGTGAGGCCGACTGTTGCCACTTCAGGCAATGTGAAAATCACTGCCGGTACTGCGTCATAATGCATATGGGCAGAGCCTCCACAAGCGTTGGCAGCTGCCACGATCCCTTGATGGGAAGCGACGTGGGCTAAAAGGAATTTGCCGGTTACATCTCCGATGGCGTAGATGCCCTGGGCAGATGTTTCCATTTTATCATTTACTACAATAGCTCCCTTGTCGGAGACTTTCACTCCTGCTTTATCCAATCCTATATTGTCGGAAATGATTTTTCTTCCTACCGCAACGAGAGCTGCATCAAAGCAGAGAGCTTCTTTCCCTTTTAAACGGACGCTCACACCGGAATTTGTCTGGTCTATGCCTTCGACAAACACTCCTGTTTGTATCTCTATCCCTTTTTTAGAAAAGGCTCTTGTCATCGTTTCTGCAACAACTTTGCCTTGAAGAGACAGGATAGAAGGAAGAGCCTCTAGTATAGTGATCTTCACCCCAAGCTCTGCAAAAAGAGAGGCAAACTCACAACCAATGTACCCTCCTCCGATGATAGCCAAGCTTTTAGGAAGAGAGGTGAGCTCTAGTATGGATGTGGAGTTAAACACTTTTTCGTGGTCGCAGGGAAATGCAGGGATATCCAAAGGAGCAGATCCTGTGGCGATGATTGTTTGGTTTGCAAAGAGAACTTCGTTATTTTCCCCTTTTACTTTGATTTCTCTTGGAGAGAGAAACTCCGCATGTCCACGAATAATAGTAATACTATTGGACTGCAGTAGGCCTTCTAACCCTTTTCTCATTTTCTCTATTACAGCGTCTTTTCTTGTTTTCATTTTTCCGTAATTTACAGAAACAGAACCTATTTCGATCCCAAAGTCTGCTGCATGTTGAATTTGCCTGAGGACGTGGGCATTGGCGATGAGCGTTTTTGTGGGGATGCAGCCTACGTTAAGACAGGTGCCTCCCAAGGAAGTTTTCTCAATAAGAGCCACTTGTTTTCCCATCTGTGCAGCCTTTATGGCGGCTACATATCCTCCAGGGCCGGCGCCTATCACTGCGACATCAAATTTTTTCCTTTCCATAATAAGTCCCTTTTTCTGTATTTTTTTGGAATTGTACAGAAAAAAAGCTTATGTTTCTATTGTTTCTCTTCAAAGAGGGAAAACATTTTTTTACCAGGAGCCTTTCATGCAGACAAAAAAAATAGTCTATACAGACGGAGACCATACGCTGGAGGGCTTTGCCGCCTATGAAGAGGGAGAGCAAAATAGGCCTATTGTGTTGATTTTTCACGCCTGGAGAGGAAGAGATGCATTTGTAGAGGAGAAGGCTGTAGAGCTTGCCAGCCTCGGGTATGTGGGCTTTGCTGTGGATGTTTATGGACAAGGTATTTTGGGGGAGTCGACGGAGGAGAACATGCGGCTTATGAGTCCCTTTATCGAGGACCGCAGCTTGCTTAGGCGAAGGCTTCTCTCTGCTTGGGAGGCTAGGACTTTACTCGCCC
>JAHFTP010000222.1 GCA_023265495.1 Chlamydiota bacterium | reverse complement strand
TTGGCATGATGAAAGTCATCTCAATCGCTATTTTGTGGATCACCCTCCAACCGTTGTTCTTTCTCCTTCCTATTGTTATCCGGAAAACTGGTCGCTTCCCTATGAAAAAAAACTGGTAGCTCTTGATAAACCACACGAAGTTGTAAGGAAAGGCGCAAATCTATGAAAAAATGTATATATCTTCTTGCAGTTATTGTACTTTCCCTCACCGCGCTTTCCTGCTCAAAAGGAAAAAAACAGAAGGAAAAAGAAATCCCCATTTCCCATGCGGTAACAGAGCAAAAGAAAATGGTCGTAGTCATTGCTTCTTTTAACAATGTTTCTCTCTGTGAAAAGAATCTCTCCTCCGTATTTGAGCAGAAATACGAAGCTTTCCGCGTGGTGTATATAGATGATTGTTCCTCCGATGGCACCTATGAAAAAGTGGCGGATCTTGTCGAAAAAAATCACTTTTCAGATCGCTTTACTCTGAGTAGAAATGAGGTCAGAAGGGGACCGGCAGAAAACTTGTTCCGATCCATACACAGCCTGCAAGATGAGG
Organism: Chlamydiota bacterium; assembly: GCA_023265495.1. GTDB lineage: Bacteria > Chlamydiota > Chlamydiia > Chlamydiales > Rhabdochlamydiaceae > JAHFTP01. The sequence goes on along the minus strand of JAHFTP010000222.1, from coordinate 2,413 downwards.
AAATAGTAGTCATTCTCGATGGGGATGATTGGTTTTCCTCCGATGTAGTCCTAAAACGGCTCAATGAAATCTATGCCGATCCCTATGTGTGGATGACCTATGGTAGCTACATGTATTATCCTAGCATGAAGCTGGGGGAATGCTTGCAAAAGATTCCAGTCGATGTACTGCAAAGCAACTCTATTAGGACATATGTAGAAAAGGGAATGATCACCCCGCATCTCAAAACTTTTTATGCAGGCCTATTTAAAAAAATTAAACTGCAAGACTTTCTCATGGATGGAAAATTTTTCCTGGCAAGTTGGGACGTGGCTTGTATGATTCCCTTAGTAGAGATGGCAGGGACACATGCAAGATATGTAAAGGAAATTCTCTATGTAAACAATAGGGACAATCCGCTTAACGAAGATAAGGTGGTCTTTCAATGTCAGCAAAAAACAGATAAGTATGTGAGGGCTCAGGCTCCCTATAAGAGGCTGGAGTTGCTCAAGTTTGCAAAAGAAAGCCAAAAGGCAGATATTCTTGTTTTCTCCTTTGATAGGCCCTTACAGTTATATGCCTGCTTAGAGTCCATGCAAAGGTATTTAAAAGACGTGGGAGAGGTATATGTACTCTATAGAGTAACTGATAAGGACTTCGCTCGTGGATATGAGGTAGTAAAGAAATCTTTCCCCTCCGTGCATTTTCTTTTACAATCTTCAGATCCTCATAAGGATTTTAAACCATTAGTTTTGCAGGTGCTTGCGGAAGGGCCTTCTCCGTATATCCTTTTTGCGGTTGATGACAATATAGTGAAAGCAGATGTGGCCTTATCTGCATGTGAAAAGGCGTTAGAAGAATCGGGAGCATGGGGCTTTTATCTAGGTATGGGAAAAAATATCCATTACTGCTACATGGAGCAATTAGAAAGTGGTCTGCCCGATTTGCTCACATGGGAGAGGGATATTTTAGCTTGGCAGTTTTCACAAGGAGTGGGAGAGTGGAGCTATCCCAATAGGTTAGATATGTCCCTGTACAAGAAAGAAACAATAAGAAACGACTTAGAAAAAATCCCCTTCATACATCCCAATTCTCTTGAGTCTAACTGGATGTTGCGTGCGAAGAAAAAAAGGGTAGGTCTTTGTTTTAACGAGTCTAAAATTGTGAATATTCCTTTAAACATTGTTAATCAGTCATCGAATAGAAACATGCACAGTTATACAACGAAAGAGCTACAAGAAAAATTTGATGCCGGCTTAAAAATGGATATTGCTCCGATTGCTAAGCTTTGCAACCGCGCTCCACATGAAGAATACGATCCCCTCTTTATAGAAAGGACGGATGGAAATATAACAGAAGCCGGCAAGTGATGTCTCATATGCAAAAAATATTTTTTGGGATCTGTATAGGCATCTCTTTATTCATAAAGGGGTGGGGATTAGAGATCGACTTTGCTAAAGAAATGGGCAAAGGTTCCTCTCAGTGGTCCTACCTAGAAACAAAAGAAGATTTTTCCTATTTTTCTTTTTTTGAGAGTCTTTATAGAAATCAGGAACTCACTGAAGATAGAAACAGTATCCCAAAGGTATTTCATATCATCTGGTTAGGACCTCTTGATTTCTCCGAAGATTTTTCTTCCCTTCTTACAGCACTTGTCCGTTATCACGAGGGATGGAAGGTGAAGCTGTGGATGGATTGTGATAGGGATTTTTCCTTTGATGGGGTAGAGAAAGTTCTCATCAGTGCTTATCCTTTCTCTGAGCTTACAAATCTTTACTATGATGCAGAAAATATCGGAGAGAAGGCCCGTCTTCTTTCCTATGAAATTCTCTATCAGGAAGGGGGAGTGTATCTAGATCATGATGTTCAGATACTAAGATCGATCGATCCACTGACAAGATCCGTTGATTTTTTCTGTGGCCTAGAAGTCTTAGGCCCTTCAGTCTATAGCTCTAGCGTGTTTCCCTCCAATCACTTGATAGCCTCCAAGCCTTTTCATCCTATTTTGCAACAGACGATGTCTTGGCTTAAAAAAGAGGCAAACACCTATAAGGAAATTTTTTCCGGCACACAGCCTTCGATGGTGTTAAATAGAGTAAAACTCTGGGTTTGTGCTGCTTTTCATTATGGAGTGCAGCAAGGAGTGAATCAAGGGTCATGTAAAGATATAGTCTTTCCGTCCAGCTATTTTAGTAGAGAGGAAAAGGCAGATAAAAACACCTTTTGCTTACATAAGCATTTAGGTTCTTGGCATCAAAATGATGTTTTTCTTGAGAGGAAGACAAAAGCTCGTTTACAAAGGTTGCTTGAAAAGTCCTCCCTTTTTTCTTCGATGGGTCTCGCTCTTGTCATCACGCAGAGCTTTTTCCTTTTGGTTTTTATTTTCCTTCTAAAAAAAAGGAGGAACTAAATGAGTAGGTTCATGGTTCTATTG
>JAHFTP010000221.1 GCA_023265495.1 Chlamydiota bacterium | reverse complement strand
ATATCCTTTTCATCGATGAAATCCATCGATTAAGTCGCGTAGTAGAAGAATACCTCTATCCAGCCATGGAAGACTTTTCTCTAGACTTACTCATTGATAGCGGACCTAGCGCTCGTTCCGTGCAGGTAAAACTTCAACACTTCACCCTGGTTGGAGCCACAACGCGCATGGGACTCCTTAGCGGTCCTATGAGGTCTCGCTTTCCTTTTACTTGCCGGCTAGACTACTACCACCCCAAAACTCTGCAAAATATTATCTTACGCTCAGCAAAAATTCTGTCGCTCTCCCTTACGGAAGAAGCAGCCTATGAAGTAGCCAGTAGGGCGAGGGGAACCCCTCGCGTTGCCAACAACCTGCTGCGATGGGTGCGCGACTACGCACAGATTCAAGCAAAAAAACAAGTAGACAAACAACTCGTGCATCACGCGCTAGAGATGTTATCTATCGACCATCTAGGCCTTGATGAGATGGATAAAAAGATCCTAGAAATTCTCATAGACCACTACCAAGGAGGGCCCGTAGGAATGAACACCTTAGCGGTGGCCATTGGAGAGGAAACCTCTACTTTGAGCGATGTCTATGAACCCTATCTCATCATGCAAGGATTTATTAAAAGAACACCCAGGGGAAGAGAGGCCACTCTCCACGCCTATAAACATTTAGGAAGAACGCCCCCTGCTAAACTTAACTCCGGAGAACTACTATGAAAAAAATCCCCACCCTCTTTTTATCAACACTTATTGCTTTCGCTGCAATGCCCGGCATACAAGAGCCTTTATATTCTGCAGAGATCCCTAAAGACCTCATGCAAAAAGTGAAGCCGGCTACTCTTAAAGTGCTGCTGCTGGACAATACAAATACGCTACTTTTAGAAGTCAAAGGACACCACCAAATCTTCGATCCGATCTCTAACATCCACATCACGTCAAGCAGCTTTTCTAACCGAGGATTTGTTGTCTCCACAGAGAATGGAATCAAGTGGGGAGAGCTCTTGCCCGGCATCAGTCAAGCAAGAATCGTTCCGGGGGATTCGCAGACATCGATCCTTGTCAACGGCATCCAATATAAAGGATGTATAGAGATCTATGAACATGCCGGCACATTCACAGTAGTCAATGAAATAGACATCGAAAACTACCTAAGATCCATACTCGCTTTTCAATTTACTGAGGAGATGCCAGGAGAAGCGCTTAATGCACTAGCCATATGCGCAAGAACCAATCTTTACTACCTCATAGAAAGATACCCGCAGGCGCATTGGCATGTGCGTGCAGACGAAATGAGATACCAAGGCTATGGAGTCACTCTGCAAAACATCGCGCTGGAGCAAGCAATCGCTGGGACGAGACATGCGATACTCACCTATGACAGCACCCCTTTTGCCACAACATGGACAGCAAATAGCGCAGGAAAAACAGCAGACTACAGCTCTATCTACAGAAAAAATATGGAGACACCAGCCGGCGTGGAAGTTCCCCTTGTACTACGGAGTAGAGAAAAATTCGCCTGGTCATTTTCCATCAGTCGAGTAGAGTTGGCTAAGATTGCCCATCTCAATAAAATATCCAACATTTCTCTGTTCTCAGAGAAACAATCAGGCAAGGTCTATGCCGTCCGTTTCTCTGAGAGAGATGAGGCTGCTAACGTGAGCTTCTTTGATCTACAAAAAGCGCTAGGCAAGTCCAAGCTAAAAAGCAACGACTTTTCCCTAGATGTCAAGGGAGAGGTAGTTACCTTCAAAGGATACGGAGAAGGATGTGGAGTCGGACTTTGCCTCTATAGTGCAAAGGTACTAGCTGAAGAGGGACTCGATGCGCAAAAGATCTTATCTACCTTCTATCCCAATACCAAAATTGAAAAGTGGAAGACCCTAGCTCATAGAGACACTTCTACAGACTCTGGACTCCATCTCAGATAGACTTTTCCCTATAAGAAGAAAGATTTGGCTGGTTATGATAAAAGATATCCAGCCAAATCTCATTTGCCAAAATAGATTTGGCTGGGTATAACAGAAGATAACCGGCTAAATTAAGGTTGGCTCCATGCATCAAGACATGATATTCGGCAGAGAGAAAGAAAGGGAAATTTTAGATAACCTATGGAATTCTAATGAGGCAGAATTTCTTGCTTTGTATGGAAGACGTCGCGTAGGTAAAACGCACTTGATTAGAGAATATTTTTCTCAAAAGAAAGGCCTCTATTTTGAGATCACGGGAGAAAAGGAAGGAACACTAGCTCAACAGCTTGAAAATTTTACACAAATCCTCTCGAAGACCTTTTTTAACCAGATCCCTGTTCGTCCTCCACGGAGCTGGAAAAAAGCTTTTGAGCTACTAACAACTGAAATAGAAAAGCTTCCTAAAACAAAGCCCATAGTCCTCTTTTTTGATGAGCTGCCATGGCTTGCTACAAAAAAATCAGGCATGCTGCAAGCACTCGATTACTACTGGAATAGATTTTGGAGCAGCCGCAGAAAACTCCTACTTATCGTTTGTGGTTCTGCAGCTTCTTGGATGCTAGATCATCTCATCAATGCAAAAGGTGGCCTACATAATAGGCTAACTAAAACCATCTTACTAAAACCTTATAATCTAAAAGAAACGCAGCAGTTTCTTAAAAGTCGACGGATCCACTTACCTGTAAAACAAATCCTCGATCTTTACATGGTTTTTGGAGGGATCCCTTATTATCTTAAGCAAGTAGAAAAAGGGAAATCTATACAGCAAATTGTAAATAGAACTTGTTTCCAAAAAGATGGACTCCTCTTCGATGAGTTTAATCGGCTATTCCACTCATTATTCGACCGAGCAGAAGTCCATCTTTCTATTATCAAGGCAATAGCAAAATTCCCCTATGGCATCTCAAGAGAACAACTACTCAAAGAGATCAGACTATCCTCAGGCGGAACTCTGAATAAACGACTAGGCGAACTGGAATCAGCGGGATTTATTCAAAG
>JAHFTP010000052.1 GCA_023265495.1 Chlamydiota bacterium | reverse complement strand
CCTCTTGACTGCTCTCAAAGAGGGGAACCCCAAAAATCGCGCCGTTGTTGCAGGGATTTTAGTGCGAGCACTACAATAACTTTTGGAGAATAATGGGGAAACCTCTATATTTTCCCTTTTTAGACTAGTGTAGATACATGTACGTTTCTCGGCGACTCCTCTTATCTTTTGTTTGTTTTACCTCTCTTGCCACTTTCTCATTGGGATCTTCAGAATTTAAAAGAGCATTCCAGCATAAAAAGGCAGATAAGGCGCAACCCAAGCAAGAAAGCTCCTCTACTCATAATCCGATCCATGACGAGCTGCAAATCCATCTAAAAGAGCCCGTATTTAGCCAGGGAATTGTGAAAACAACCCAAGGTGGCGTCATTACAGCGGAAGGGATTCGCATCCAAGCCCAAAATATTGAATACACAAATAAAATAGAAAATGGCCATCGGATCGTCCGTATAGTGGCAGAAGACGATCTGTTAATCGAATTTGGAGACAGAGCATTTGTTGGAAAAAGATTAGACTACGATTTTGTAACCAAAACAGGGACACTCCTAGAAGGAAAAACCTTTGTTGATATCTGGTTCCTTGGTGGCGATAAAATTGAGTTAAGAGAAGATGGAAGCTATGTTCTCTATAACGCATTTATTACGACGTGTGAAAGTCAGGAAAACACCTGGGAGCTTAAATCAGAAAATGTCAGCATCACGAAAGAACATCTGCTTGCTGCCAAAAATATCAAACTCAACTTTTTTAAAATTCCCGTCTTCTGGCTGCCTTCTTTTAAAAGCAATCTAAAGCTCTTTTCTGATCCCCCTATCCGTTATAAGATTGTCTGGGATAAAGGGCTCGGACCAAGAGCCACCATGCGCTACCGCGTATTTTCCTGGGAAGACTTTAACTTATACTTCCGCTTAGACTATCGCCTGAAACGAGGGCTTGGAGGAGCTTTAGAATCTGAGTATTACTCTCCCGACGAAAGAACAACCTTCGTTACAAGAACCTATGGAGCCCACGACAAGGTTGTCTCCGATGAGAGAGGACCTCAAAGATACCGCCTGCAAGGTCTCTTCAGCCACGAAAGTATCGACAGAAAAACGCATCTCCATCTGACCTATGACAAACTCAGCGATGTAAAAATGGTCAGTGATTTTCGAAGCAGCGACTTTGAAATCGACACACAAAAACGCACTAGGCTGATCATCAACCATCAAGAGGATGTCGCATTTGGTACTATGAGTGTGCAACCGCAAATCAATCGCTTTGAGAGCATCAATCAAGAACTTCCCCACATCGCTATCGGCGTCAAACCGTTCGAGATCGCTTCCACAGGGATCCTATCTGAAAACTATGTCACAGCAGGATTTTTAGACTATGTCTATGCAAAAGAGCTACACAACCTCTTTCACAATACCCATGCGATCAGACTACAAACAAAAAACCAAATCTATCGCACTTTTTTTGCAGGACCTATTCATCTTACGCCCAATCTCGGTGTCATCGGCCTCTTTTACAATAATAGCCCCTCCCACAACTCCATAGGACAGGGAACACTTACCTATGGAGCGAATTGTAGCACAGAGCTACATAAAACCTTTCCTTCCTTAACACATACGATAGAACCCTATGCAGAGTACCTGGGCCTTAGCCAGCCCATAGCTAGCTTAAATGAACACTACTTCTTTAACATTAATGATGGCCTGTTCCAAATCAACGCACTTAAAATAGGGGTAAGAAACTTCCTTTTTTCCTCTAAACATCCTTCTTTTACACCCACATTTTCTATTGACCTCTACACCTATGGATTTTTCTTTGACGATACCTTCTCCAAAACTTTCCCTAAAGGATATCTCTCCTTCTACTGGAGCAGACCCTCTTTCCTTTTAAACCAAGAATCATGCTGGAACTTTCAAGAACAAGTCCTCGATTTTTGCAACTCCAGTGCCGCTATCACCGTCAACGAAGACTTGGCCTTCGGAATAGAAATGCGTCATAGAAGCAAATATGACTGGAGGAAAGCCAGCCATCAAAGTTTTATTTTAGATATGGCCAGATCTATCCAGAACTTATTAGAATCCCCTTTATCTGATGGAAGAAATACTTTTCTTGGTAAAATGCAAATAAGGCTCTCTCCAAAATGGACTTGCCATTTTGAGTCACATACAGGCTGGGGAAGAAGACAAGACCCCGCTTATAACGCCTTTAAATTTGATGTAACCACTTTACTTAGTTGTAATTGGAATATAAAATTTTCTTACACGCATACGACCAATGATGATCGATTCGGCATGCAGATCCAACTAGCAAAATACAATTTGCAACTTTCGAAGTGACAGATAAGTCCCTACTATCTTAAAATTGGGACAACTTCATCTTAACGAGCTGTTTTTATGGTAAGTAAAGTAGAGTACTCAACGTCTGATATTCCTCCTGCTCCCGGCGAAGAACACGTTTCCCCTATGGCACTACCTATAGATGTTATCACCAGACTAGCCATTTACATGGAAAGTTCAGCAGATTTATGTGCCCTAAGAGCCACTTCCTCGGCTTTGAAAGAAAAGGTGGAAGAAGATTTATCTCCTCTTCTTAGAAATAAAGGAATTTTTTGCCAGCCAAAAGGAAAGCATTTATCCGTTGTAGTGACAACCGAAGACCAGATGAGAACGTTAAGCACCTCTATATCTTTATTTTTAACAAAGATCGAAGATCTGGTTGTGGTTAATCCTACACAGGAAAAATTAGAAGCCCTTTTGCATGCATTAAAACGACAAAAGACTCCAGCACTAAAAACACTCTATATTGCCTACCCTACCATTGAAACAGAGACCACGAAGGAACTGCTCAGAGAACTGTCCTCCCAAATAGGAACAGGCCTCCGACTTTTTCATCCCACCATGCAAGTAGCTTCAGGCGATAGTCTTTTTTCTCATGTTGATACCCATGAGAGGGATTCTATCAAGACCTTAACAGGCCTGGACATTGCATTGTGTTCGAAGACTGCCTTTCAGGAGGAGTACAAAAAATTATCCTCTCAGGCAGCAGAGCGAGAGTATTCCGCTTCTTCCTTATCTGTTTGGCACGAATTGATAGCCCATGCCGGATTCTTATTTTCTCTTTTACCCTTAGGTGCACAGACGGAAATTCTTGAAAATTACTGTAAAGCTGTATTCTGGAATATAGATCAAGCCAGACGTCTGGAAGCAAGAGAGAGATTTACATGCACACCTTTTGACCCTCGATTCATTGCCAGCGTTATGGCGGGATCTCCTCTTCTATCATCCCGAACTCCTATTCTTCGTCATCACACAGAAGGAATGCAATCTGGCTAGTTGTATTTCTTCTTTATAGCGCGAAGGTCTGCTTCAAGCTTGTTTCTTTCATGGGGATGCAGTCTGTCTACAAAAAGGACCCCATTAATATGATCGTTCTCATGCATCCTTACACGAGCATTATATCCCTCTACCTCTTCTTGAAAAAGCTGCCCTTCTAAGTTGGTGGCTTCCACCGTAATACTATAAGGACGTTCCACCTCTCCACGCACCCCCGGTATAGATAGACACCCTTCGACATCTACACAAGTTTGTTTGCTGGGATTCGTGATTTTTGGATTGATATAGACAATAGGGTCTGAGAACGTAAGGCTACCATCTTCAGATTCTATATAGTTGCGCAAGACAAAAAGACGGATCAACTTCCCCACTTGAGGGGCTGCAAGCCCAACTCCCTTGTTTGCATCCATCGTTTCTATCATATCCTGTACTAACTGGCGTATCTCATCTGTAATTTCGCTTGCAGGCTCACATTTTTTTCGCAGAAGAGCATTTCCATAGTAGACTAGGGGGAGTCGCATACGTTCTACTCAGTCTCTTCAATGGTATAAGGAGCAGAACTGACCGTATTGTTTCCTACCGACTCAGACCAGATAGAAAGCAATATGCAGCAGATGACAAAAATACAAGCAAGCCACGCAGTAAATTTTTTCAAAACATCAGCAGTAGACGTTCCAAATAAAGATTCTCCCGGATCTCCGCCAAAAGAAGCTCCAAGACCTAAACTCTTGCTCTCCTGGACTAAAATCACAAGACATAAAAGACCACTGAGTCCCATAAAAAGAAACAAAAGCAAATAAAAAAGAATACTCATATAATCCCTCTACATTGATGAATCATTTGTGAAAAGCTCTCCACATTGAGAGAAGCTCCTCCTACTAAGGCACCATCTATCTCCTTTTGTCGCAGTAAAGATTCTATATTCTCAGGCTTTACTGAGCCCCCATAAAGAAGTTTCATAGATGAAGACACTTCTACCCCAAAGATCTCTTCCAAAACATGACGACAAAATACATGCATCTGCTGCGCCATCTCAGCTGTTGCCGTCTTCCCTGTACCTATGGCCCAGACAGGCTCATAAGCGAGCACAAGCTGAGAGGCTATGTCTTTTCGCAGCCCCTGCAAAGACTCTTGTATTTGCCGCTGCACCACTTGCTCTGTTTTCCCAGACTCTCTATCAGACAAGCTCTCCCCTACACAAAAAATAGGAGTAATACCCAGCTGCAAGGCCTTAGCGATCTTTCTTCCTATAAAGGCTGAATCTTCTTTAAAGTAGAGCCTTCTTTCAGAATGTCCTACAATCACATAACTAATGCCCAGCTCTTTCAACATAGGGCCAGACACTTCGCCCGTAAAAGCCCCCTCATCCCCATCATGCATGTTTTGCGCTGCAATCTTTATCTTGGATCCTAAAGAGGACTCCATCGCAACGCCCAGATTCGTAAAAGACGGGGCCACCACCACCTCACACGGCATGTCGGGGCATAGCTGTTTCAAGGAAGTAATAAATTCTTTAGTCTCATTCCTTGTTTTATACATCTTCCAGTTCGCAACGAGCAATTTACTACGCATAGGGCATCCGTTTAATTTCGCCTTGACAGAAAGGGAGAATAATAACCAAGCTAATAGTTCTTAAGCAAGAATTTTACTTATGTTTTTTTTATGAAAACCCTCACAGTCTCTGAGCTAACGCAAAACATCAAGAAACTCTTAGAAACAAATTTCTCCTTTCTTTCCATTAAAGGAGAAATAAGTAACCTCAAGGTGCAAGCATCAGGACATTATTATTTTACCTTAAAAGATGACCTCGCCCAAATCTCTTCCGTCCTCTTCAAAGGAAATGGGAAAAACCTCTCTAGACCTCCCAAAGAAGGAGATCAAGTCGTAGCAAGCGGGGAGGTCAGCGTCTATTCCCCACGAGGTCAGTACCAACTTCTCGTCCGCACCCTCGACTACCTAGGAAAAGGAGAGCTTCTTTTGCAGCTCTACGCATTAAAAGAAAAACTAGCTAGAAAAGGCTGGTTTGACAGCACTCATAAAAAACCCCTTCCTAAATACCCAAAACGGATCGGTGTCATTACCAGCCCTACGGGCGCTGTCATACAAGACATCGTGCACGTACTGAGCCGCAGATCGTCCGGATTCCACCTCATTTTACATCCCGTTAAAGTGCAAGGAGAAGGCGCTGCAGCTGAGATAGCACTAGCTATTGCGCAAATGAATACGTACCGCCTGGCCGATGTTCTCATTGTAGGGAGAGGAGGTGGCAGCTTAGAAGACCTATGGGCCTTTAATGAAGAGCTTGTAGTAGAGGCCATCTTTCAATCTACCATTCCCATTATTTCGGCTGTGGGCCATGAAACAGATGTTTCCCTTGCAGACTTTGTAGCGGATCTGCGAGCACCCACCCCCTCCGCCGCAGCAGAAATCGTCCTTTCTGAAACAAGTCAACAAGTGAAGTTCTTACAAAATGCGGCACAAAGAATGCAAATGCAAGTGAGCGCAAACCTCTCCTACCACAGACAAAAACTCGCTTCCTTTGCAAAATCCCCTTACGTCAAAACCCCCAACTTACTTTTGTCCCCCTTCTTACAAAAAACAGATCGGATCAAAATGGAAATCAAAGAGGAACTGCTCCTTCTTTTAGAGAGAAAAAAACACGGTATCTCCTCAATAGAAAAGCAACTCCACACCCTAAAGCCCTCAAATAAAATAGAAAATAGCAAGCAACAAATAGCTTTTTTCGCAAAGAACCTGCAAGCCGCCTTACATCTAAAAATATCTTCGCTGCGAAAAAAAGTGGAAGAAAAACCGCTGCAAAAGACCCTAGATGATAGGCTCCTCTTTTTTTACCGAACAAAAAAGCAGGGATTTCTCTCTATGGTCTCCCACCTGCAGGCGATAGATCCAAAAAATCTTTTCACAAAAGGGTATTGCATTCTCTTTTCTGAAAAAAAAGATTCCGTTATCCTCTCTACAAAAGAGGTCACCCCTAAGCAAAAGCTACAAGTCCAGTTAAAAGATGGCACTATTAAAGTCGTAACAGAAGAGATTTTTTCATGAGCACAAATGTAAGTTTTGAAGAAGCCTATATGAGGTTAGAAACCATTTTGGAAAAGATGAACCAAAGCGCGGTATCTTTAGAGGAATCCTTACAGCTATATGAAGAGGCAGACAAGCTCATCTCTCTCTGTAATAAAAGACTGCATCTAGCTGAGCAAAAAATAGAAACCCTCATTAAAAACAGAGAAGGAAACCTCATGCTTTCAGAAGAAGGGGTCCCTCTTACCGAGGAGTTCTCCCCTGCGAGCAGTTCCTCCTTTAACCATCGCCCCGGACAATAAAAAATGAACGCTCTGTTAGACCGGATTCAATCCCCCGCTGACCTCAAAGCTCTTAGCTTAAACGAGCTTACCGAGCTTGCCGAAGAGATCAGACAAAAAATCATTGATGTCCTCTCTATCAATGGAGGGCACCTCGCCTCCAACCTAGGAATTGTTGAGCTAACACTTGCTTTGCATACAGTCTTTGACTCCCCGCAAGATAAACTCATCTTTGATGTCAGCCACCAATCGTATCCCCATAAGCTTCTTACGGGGAGACAAGCCCTTTTTTCCAAGATAAGACAATTCAAAGGCCTATGTGGATTCTGCCACCCTAAAGAATCGGCTCACGACCATTTTTATGCAGGCCATGCAGGCACGGCACTGTCTCTCGCTCTTGGCGTTGCAAAAAATAGAGACTTAAGCCAGAGAAAAGAACATATTCTTCCCATTCTTGGAGATGCCTCGCTCACATGTGGACTCACTTTAGAAGCACTCAATAACATCCCTAAAGACCTCAGCCGATTGATCGTCATTCTCAATGACAACAACATGTCGATCTCTAAAAATGTAGGGGCTGTCACAAACATCCTCAGCCGATTTATCAACAATCCCACATCCAACAAGATCTACCAAGATATTGAACACTACCTCTCTAAAATTCCCAATGTCGGCAGTGTGCTTGCCAAGCAGGGACATAAACTAAAAGAGTCCATCAAAAATTTTGTCAGCACAGCGCCCTTCTTCGAGCAGTTTGGCCTCTCTTATGTAGGGCCCATTGATGGTCACGATATAGGCAAGCTCATTGACACCTTGCAGGCGCTTAAAGATGGAGCAAAGCCCGTTTTACTCCATGTATTAACCGTCAAAGGAAAAGGTATGGAGACAGCCATCAATGACCCCACCTGTTACCATGGATGTAAACCTTTTGATAAGATCACAGGAAAATTTCACGCTACTGCCTCTAAGCCCACTTTTCCACAGATTTTTGGAAAGCATCTACTCAAGATGGCAGAGAATGATCCAAGCCTTGTAGCGGTCACCCCTGCCATGCCTGCGGGATCCTGCCTTGAACAGTTTATGGAACGTTTTCCTGAGCGTTGCTTAGATGTAGGTATAGCAGAAGGACATAGTGTTACCTTCTGTGGAGGGATTGCCTACGGAAAAAAAATGAAAGTCGTCTGCTCGATCTACTCCACCTTCTTACAGAGAGCCTTAGATAACCTCTTTCATGACGTCTGCCTGCAAGAGCTCCCTGTGGTCTTTGCCATAGATAGAGGGGGCATATCCGGCCCCGACGGATCCACACATCACGGCATCTACGACATTGGTTTCTTAAGCGCCATGCCCAATATGGTGATCTGCCAACCAAGAGATGGAGGGGTATTAAAAGAGCTGATGGAAAGCGCATTCACCTGGAATCGACCTACAGCGATACGCTACCCCAATATGGCGACGGAAGAAAACCAACTACCGATAATGAAAAGAGAACTCGGCACAGCAGAAGTGCTGCAAGAGGGAAGCGAGATAGCCATCATTGCCTTAGGTCATATGTGCTCTACAGCTACAGAGATAGCAGCCATTTTGCAAAAGCTGGGCATCACAGCCACCCTCATCGATCCCGTCTTTGTAAAACCTCTAGATTCTGATCTATTTTGTCGTATCCTACATACGCACAAGTTCATCGTAACTATAGAAGAACATGCCCTCAGCGTGGGCCTTGGCTCCATTATCAATTCCTTTATCATGCGAAATAGTTTTAATGCTCACGTCTGTGTGCTTAACTTTGGGATACCGGACACCTTTGTAGAGCAGGGGTCTCATAAAGAGATCCTACAAGAGCTTGGACTCACTGCGGAAAACATCTCAAAAAAAATAGTGAGTGAGTTCTATCCCCTTTCCAAACCTAGTTTAACTACGAAACCGAGCTAGCCATGATTATAGCCATCTTTCCTAATGAAACAAAAAAACATTCTACCGATTTAGCTGTTGGCATCACAGAATTCCTCCAAGGACAAGGGGTGAGCGTCGTAACAGAAGATGTGCATGCAGCGGCTCTTGGAGCTAGGGCTCTCTCTTCAGTGGATCCTCAAGAGATCCGCTTTCTCATCTCCATGGGGGGCGATGGCACCATTTTACGCCTCGCACACAAGTACCACCATCTAGATGCAGCTATCTTGGGGATCAACCTAGGGCACCTGGGCTTTATGGCAGACGTCCCCCTCTCTGACATCTACCCCAGCTTGCAAGACTTGATGAGCGGCTCCTACAAAGTCTTGGAAAGGGTGATGATTCAAGGGGAGTCCGCAAACCAAGAAAAATGCTTTGCCGTCAACGACATCGTTGTACACAGAGCAAAAAACCCAAGTCTCATCGAGCTTGGCATCCACGTCGATGGTATCTACGTCAACACCTTTGAAGCAGATGGCATTATTGTCGCTACGCCCAATGGCTCCACTGCCTATTCCCTTGCTGCCGGCGGCCCGATTTTAAGCCCCGATCTCGACGCTCTAGTGATCACACCCATCTGTGCACATACGATATCTAATCGTCCTATCGTCTTAACAGCGCAACAAGAAATTCAAATACAATACCTAAGCGACTATGCCCCCGTAGAGCTGCGCGCTGATGGCCTAGAAAACTTTTCCTTGCAAACCGGCGATGTCTGTAAAATCCGTGTCCACCCTAAAAAGTTTAAGCTGGTAAGCTTAAACCGCAGAGATTATTTTTCCACCCTTCGCACAAAGCTTGGATGGGCAGGCAAGCTCAGATAAGTTTCATACTGCCTGCAGGCATTATTTGCGTTATTTTTCGCTTTAAAATAATTCATTTCCACTTCATAATTTTGAGTTTTTATAAGAAGAACAACGAGAAAACCCCGATGTCTTCAGCATCGGGGATGAATCGCTATCCTTGTGTTTGGATGTACTTCTTAAGTGTTTCACTGCCGACCTCTCCTACACTTGAAACGA
>JAHFTP010000051.1 GCA_023265495.1 Chlamydiota bacterium | reverse complement strand
TTTATACTAGGCAGTTTGAGAATCCCGATAGTGCCGAAGCTCATTATCTGGGGACAGGACAAGAAATCCTTCTGCAGATCCCTGGAGCTCATGTCGATGCCTTAGTCTGTGGCGTTGGCACGGGAGGGACCATCATGGGTCTCTATCGCGCCTTTTTTGAGGCGGGATGCAAGATGCAAACGTATGTGGCAAGGCCTGTAACCGGAGATCTGGCGGGAGGGGCCGACTGCTCGAGTTTTAGCAACAGGATCCCCGGCGTGTTAGACAACTACTCCAAACTCTACGTCCCGGAAAAAATGCCTTTTGTCTCCCAAATTTCCATCGAGGATAAGCTGGCGGTCGAGACTGCCCAGAGGCTCATCAGAAAAGGATTCCCCGTAGGCCCATCATCAGGCCTAAACTTTGCAGCAGCAGAGCGCGTAGCGCATCTTCTGGGAAATGATGCCAAAGTAGTGACGGTTTTCCCCGATCGCATGGAAAGGTATTTTTCCACAGATCTGTTTTGTCATCCCATACAGTAAACAGCTTTAACGAAGTAGGTTTTCGCTGAAATCTATTATTCGGGAGAAGTATTCTGTTTCTTGAACGGCGCGAGTGACTCCGTTGTTATGTATCAGAACGGGAAGGCAAGCAAAACCCTTAGGAATGCGCATTGCTTTTAGTTAATATCCCCTCCATGGGATCTTACGCTAAATAGCCATTTCACGATTTGGCGTAAGATGAAAGCAATAAAGATCAGCGAAATACTCTTGCGGCTAGAGGATATTACGAAGCCTTTTTAGAAGTAAAAAAAAGTGTGGTCCTCCTACTCCAAAACCAAAATTCCGGAGATGTTGTCAAAACAAGCTTAAGAAAATGGTTTCAAGCGCTTTTTTCTTCCTGTGTACAAGCAGGGATTCTCCCTGCTTCCGATCTTGTTGGGTATAGAAAACACCCTGTTTACATAAGAGGCTCTAGACATGTCCCCTTGCCTAGAGAGGCTCTTATAGATGCTATGGAAACACTGTTCGAATGTTTGAAAAAAGAAGAAAACGCCGCTGTAAGGGCCATTCTTGGCCATTATATTTTTGTCTATATTCATCCCTACATGGATGGCAACGGACGGATAGGAAGATTTCTTATGAATGCGATGTTCGCATCGGGAGGATATCCTTGGACTGTCATTAGGATGAAAAACCGTGAGCCGTATATGCAGGCACTAGAAACTGCCGGAGTGGATGCTGACATTGAGCCTTTTGTCCGGTTTATAAGACAAGAAATGCAAGGGGAATAATGCGCTTTTCTCTATCCTGAAAGAGGCGATTTCTATGTCAGGTTTTGTCTGTTTGAGTTCATAAAAGACTTGCATTCTCGCTGAGTAGAGGACATGGCAGAAATGAGTGTCGTCCAGAAAAAGAGGGAACCCATCTTTTAGAAATGCATCAAAGGATATCTCCTTCTCTCAAATATTTTCAAGAGGCGACAAAAGCTCCTCACGCCTTCCAAGTTGTTGTGGACATGCCTTATGTGCAAAAAAGTTGTTTTGATATAAGTGCTTCCACAATAGTTCCTGCAAGAATATTTCTTCCTTAACTTATGTAGAAAAACGAGGTGGCCGTTTGGTGTCGAGTCTAAATTTTTTCTAAAATGTAGAAAATTTTTTAAGAAAAGAGTTGCAAAGTATCTTAAAAGGTCATATGGAAATTGTTGTTGTATTTATTGTTAACTTATCACTAGGAGATGGATATGGCCCTAAAAGACACTGTAAATAGCATGAAGAAAGTGCTAGAAGAAATTTGCCACGATTTAGACAAATCGGGCAATGGAAACAAAGCCGCATCGCAAAGAGTGCGTGTAAATACGATTAAGTTTGCTAAAGTAGCAAAAAATTATCGTAAAGAGTCTGTCTCTGCTGAGAAAAAAGGCGGCGGAAAATCCAAGTCTGCAAAAAAAGCACCGGCTAAAAAGGCTCCTGCTAAAAAAGCGGCTAAGGGAAAGAAGAGAAGATAATCTTCTTCATCAAAGGAAGAGGAGGAAACTTTTTCCTCCTTCTCTCTTGTTTTTAGCTTGAAAAATGCGTATCATAGACCGCATGGCTAAGCTAGATGACATACAAATACAGATACCTATCGAGTCGTTCTCCCAGAAAGGTTACGGCGTGGGACGTTTTCAGAGGAGTGCTGAAGGCCCTAAGCGCAAAGTGGTGGTCCCCGGAGCTATCCCCGGAGACATCGCCTTAGTCACCGTCGGGAAAAGAAGGAAAGCTGCGTTTGCCGGTGTCTTAAACCAAGTCGTAGAGCCCTCCAAAGATAGGGTGGCGGCAAGGTGTGTTCATGCTCCCGGCTGTGGAGGATGCTCCTGGCAGCAGATGTCTTATGCAAAGCAGTGTGAGGAAAAAGAAAGGGGAATACAGCTGCTATTTTCTTCTTTTGCGGGTCTTGTTATCCATCCTATTATTCCTTGCGAAGATCCTTGGCAATACCGCAACAAAATGGAATACAGTTTTTCTCAAAATAAGGCAGGCGAGAAGTTTGTTGGGTTAACGCTAGCTGCAAGTAAGGGAAGAGTATTTCATTTAACGGAGTGTCATTTGACCTCTCCTTGGTTTGCAGATGTGGTAGTAGCCGTGCGCAGGTGGTGGGAAGAGAGCTCTTTACTGGCCTATCATCTCTATGCCAATACAGGGTCGCTGCGCACTCTTACCTTAAGAGAGGCTAAGCATACAAAGCATAAACTCGTGATGTTGACAGTGTCATCGCATCCCGATTTTGCTCCGACAAAAAAAGATTTAGAGGCCTTTGTGGAAGCAGTGAGGCGAGCGACGCCTGCGCATCTGCAAGAAAAATTGAGTGTCTTTTTACGCATACAGCAAGCGATCAAAGGCTCTGCCACCCAGTTTTATGAGATGGTCTTATTTGGAAAAGATCATATCAAAGAAGAATTAGTTGTAGCAGGCAAAAAATACGACTTTACCATTAGTCCTACAGCCTTTTTCCAGCCCAATACGCTGCAAGCAGAAGTTTTATATGCGAAGGCTTTATCCATGGCGGGCGAGGGGCCCTATGAGCATGTTATGGACCTCTACGCAGGCACAGCTACTTTAGGCATCGTCTTCTCCTCCGTAGCGAAAAAAGTGACCTCCATCGAACTCAACCCTCACGCTGTCTTCGACGCAAAAAAAAATCAAGAAGAGAGTGGGATAGCCCATTTGACGATTTACCAAGGCGATGTGTCGGCCGTGCTGGACACTTTGTCTAAGGAAGCGGGATTTGTTCCTCCGGATCTCGTCGTTGTAGACCCTCCAAGGACCGGGTTAGATCTAAAAGCGGTAGATCTTTTAGTGAAGATGGCTCCAAAAAAAATACTCTACATCTCTTGCAACCCTGCCACCCTCAGCGCCAATGCGCAGACCCTTTCTTCTCAGGGGTATCGAATGCAGGAGCTCCAGCCTGTAGATCAATTTCCTCATACCGTGCATGTTGAATGTATTGCTATCTTTGAAAAGGGGATGTAAAGGTTTTTTTTTCTTGCTTTTGTCTTCCTGATAGGGCATTCTTTTTCTATAGCTTTAAGTAAAAAAGTTACTATCATTTTTTAACTGTAAGGGATTTTGTCATGTTCACAACATTTGCTATGTTTTCTCCACTCCTTGCCGATGCCACAGATGCGCCGGCAGCAAAAGAGGGAAGTTTTATGCAGACGCTCATTATGATCGGTATTGCGATGATTTTCTTTTATTTTATTCTTTGGAGACCGGAGCAGAAAAGAAGAAAGGCGCTGGAAAAACAAAGAAGCTCCTTAAAAACAGGGGATCGCGTAACGGCTATGGGTATTATCGGCTCTGTGGTCAAGATCCAAGAGACCTCTGTCATCTTGAAGATGTACGATGGATCGAAGATAGAAGTGCTTAAAGGGGCGATTACAGACGTTCTTCCCGCTTCTGCTGAAGTAGAAGTGTCTTCTCCTTCTCAGTAGTATCTACCTTCCCATGTTCTACAAGCGACTAAAGAAAGCTTTCTTTAGTCGCTTGACTTCTTCCTGAGGGGGACTTTTCCATTCACTCCAATATCTCTTTCTTCCAGCTGAATTGACTCGAAAATCGCAGCCAGAGTTGTGTAAGACTCTTTCAGAGTCTTTTCTAGTCGTACGAACTTGAAATCGAGGAGCTCTTTTCTACCTTCAGCCTCTTGGCGATAGCTTGCCAAGAGTAATTGATAGGCTGCTAAGTCCGCTGCAATATTGGGGAAAGATGTAAGAAGCTCTTTAATGAATTTGCGTTGCAAAGCGATAGCTTGTTTTTGTATCGTTTTTTCTGTTTGTTCTTTACCTGTATTCGTAGATTCCATGCTCTCTAATTGCTCTAGCAATGCTTGAAGCTCTCTTAGATCTTTGTTTTGCTTTCCATTAAACTCGGCAAGGTAGGTCTCTATTCTTCCAAATTCCTCAGGCCATGCTCCATGTTTTTTTGCTCTATCTTTGTAGTTTTTTCGTATTGTGCTATGAGTCTCTTGGAGCATCTTATAGAGGAAATGGTCTTTTACTTGTGTAGTAGAGCTGAGCGCTTTTGTCTTGTCGCCTGGTACAGATAACCGCGCAGGAAGTTGATTCCCGGGGATCTTGCTAGGATCGAGCTCTACTTGCAGTGAGTCTACTTCCGTTTGAGCAGTATTTGTCTTCAAAGCAATATCAGTGATAGCAGTAAAAAAGAGTTGGTTTCTTCTAAAGGCCTCTAGTCTGCTTTCTTCTGTTACAGTTAGTGATGCTCCTGATGCGACTGGTATTCGAAGCGGTCCGTGCATGCTTCTTACTCTTTCTAAAATTGGTCCAATGGATGGCGGTGTGGAGGAGGAGGAATTGCTTGCCGTAGTAGAGGACGTTGTGGCAGGAGATCCTCTCTCTGCTCTTGCTAAGGCATCTTCTAACTCTTGAATACGGGCTAGAGATCGTTGCAGATCCCTTTCTAGCTCAGAAATTCTCTCTTTTAAACGGCGATTTTCAGCTTCCAGCTCTCTGATTCTTTGTACGAGCATGCCTACTTGTGCGGTAACTTGATGAGGAGATGTGAAGACAGCCCTCGCCTTTTGTCTGCTAGAGACCTTGTCCAGTAGATAGCTGGAAACGGCCGCACTTTTTTCTACAGGGGTAGAGCTGTGGTCGTGCTCGCCTTTAAACGTATATTCTCCATACCCAGGTTTGTCATCATCACGCGAGATGGCTCCAGCATTACATCTATTTTGCCATATGTGGTGGAAGACTCCTGCTTGTTCTGCTGCAGGAAGTGCATTGAAGAGGTCCATAGCTTCTGCTTGACTTGTCGGAGAACTTGCCAGGTCAAAATATTGACTGACGTTTTGTAGAATAAAGTTCTGGATAGCAAGAGCTCTTTCTTCATGCGTGCAGCCGTAAGGAGATCGATTAAAGAAGCATTGTTCGCCCACGTCTATTGGGGTAGGAGGGGTCGTGTGTTTGATTAGATAGAGGTGGAAGAAGATTTCATTGCGGATCGCTGGCGGTAAAGCCATAAATGACAGGTATAAAGGAGACTCAGCAGCGATAGGATCTGTTTCTCCTGATGCTGCGCTGGGGTCTTCTAGTAGAGTAGTCTCTCTAGCTGTAGCAAAAGAATGAGCTACCTGTATACAGAGACGGAGCTCTGCAGTAGAAAATTTGTGTGTAGGTGTTTGTCTAGCTTGTGCAAGCTCTGTTTGTAGGTTTGTATTGTCTGCACGGGCCTGATCCAATTGAGATCTTAACTGCGTTATATGAGTAGAGTCCCCTTGAGATGTATAGAGGGGAGTTCGCATGCTTGCGCCTGTTACTTTTCGGTCGGTAGAGGCTCTCGTTGTTCTGGTTGAGGAGGAGCTAGAACTGCTTGTGCTTTCGGGATCAGAGTCTCCGCTTGATGTAGAGGAAAAGCTGCCTCTTCTTCCTCTTGCAGGAGACGTGTCTCTAAGCTCATGTATAAGTTTAGAAAGTCTGTCAATGCGCTTTTCTAGATCTCTGTTTGAAGAATGGCGGGATCTAGAAGAAGAACGAGGGGATCTCTCAGCTAAAAGAGCTTTAAACTCGCCTTGCAATCTGTCTAGTTTTCTGTCTAATCCATCTTCAGAATCTGTATCTGAAAAAGAGCCGCTGCGAGCATGGCGTCTAGACGATCGTCTAGACGATGCACGGCCAGAGTCTAATGAAGAGGTGTCTTCTTCACTTCTTCTTTGGCGAGCTTGGCATCTCTGATAAATCCTATCGCAGTTGTTAATGATGTTTTTTGTGATTTCTGCTAGTTCTTCAGCTTCATCGCTTCCATCTGTTAATGCAATGGCTTGCTCAGTCCCATCCGCTTCTCCCTTGTCATTGAGTGTTTGTACGAGGATGCGGTCAAAGGTAACTGTAATGTCAAATTGAGGAGCTCTGCCCGTAGCTGGGAAAAGAGCTGGAGCATGAGCTTTGAAAAAATCATGATGAATAATTTGTGCAAAAAGAGGATCTACAGCCTTGTGTGCTTTTTTTTCATGGTGGCGGCATAGATCCGAAAGGCGCTCATCCGCATCATCACCGGCATATAGAGTTAATTTTTCTAATTTTACTATGGACATAACTATTCTTCCGTTTATTATATTTTTATATCGATATTATATTAATGTTTAATTTTATTATCAATTCAATTTGATGTTTAAATAAATTAGTAATGTTGAGTCGGTAGTATTAAATTTTTACCTATTTATTTGTGAGCGTATTTAAAAATTGAATTTGCTCTCTTGTGTAAGTAAATGATTTATTTGTTGGTCGTTTTGTACAGGGTAATTTTTAATTTATGCTTCTAGTTGTTTATTTGTAACTTGTTTATTTTAAGCATGTTATAAATTCAAATTTTTATAGTTAAGAAAGGGGACAAAAAGCGGGTGTATGCATTTTTCTTAGCGACTTTTTTCAGGCAAATCCTGTACTCTCCGAAGAAAAAGTCTCTAAAGTTTTCGAAGATGTTTTTGTCTTTTGCTAGGTGGAAATACATGCGAGTTTGTGTAAGAAAAAGTTTTCTTTTCGTCCTGTTTTTGCTAGGTAGTGCGCTTTGTTTTGCAGAAAAGCCCAGCGTTGTTTATGCAAGCTATTTGGGGGACCCCACAAGTTCTATCGTCCTATTTTGGCATACTTCCATGCAGGATGAGGCCTCTTCTATCTGTTACAAGAAAGTCGGGGATGCGAGCTGGAATGCGGCAGAAGGCAGCTTTGTCAAGCCCAATAAGTATGAAACCTATTTCCATAGTGTTGCAGTAAAAGGATTGGAGGCGGATAGCATCTATCAGTTTCGTATTGGCAGGGAAGAAAAACTCTATCAGTTCCGCACACTATCAGGGGAAGATCATGTCCCCGTACGCTATGTAACTGGGGGAGATGCCTATCGCTATCTCTCCTTATTTCGTAAGATGAATAGAACGATAGCCAAGCAAAACCCCGATTTTATCGTTGTGGGGGGGGATGTAGCCTATTCCCATGGGGGCATCACTCTCTTTAAGGGAAAGGGCTGGGAAATGCGGAGGTGGATGACCTTTTTGCAGGAATGGCAAAAAACCATGGTAGATAGCTTTGGATGTATGATCCCTCTGATCCCCGTTGTGGGGAACCATGATGTAAAAAAAGCTCTTTCTGACCCACGTCAAGGTTCTGTTCTTTTCTACGAGCTTTTTTTTCCTCCGGACCAATATGCCTCCTATAGGGTGCTGGACATAGGGAAAAAGATGTCTCTTTTACTCCTTGATACAGGACATACAGCGCCCATTGAGTCACAAGTTGGTTGGATAGAAGATACGCTTAAGGAAAGGGCCTCTACGGCTTTTCCTGTGGCGATCTATCATGTCGGAGCCTACCCTTCCGTCTACCCCTATCAGGGAGGGGTCCCTACAAAAATTAGGTCTACATGGAGCCCTATTTTTGAAAAATATCGACTCCGTCTCGCCTTTGAAAATCATAACCATGCCTATAAAAGAACCTATCCTCTCAAAGAAGATCAATTCGATCCCGAAGGAGTGATTTATATGGGAGATGGTTGCTGGGGAGTGGCCCCTAGAAAGACGAGGTCTAACCTTTGGTATGTAGAGAAAAAAGCGAGCAAAAACTGCTGCACCCTTATCGTGGCAGATACAGCAAGATGTGCAATCGAAGTATTCGATATAGGAGGGAAAATCATAGACAGCTTGCAATTGTCTCCTTTTGCTGCGGAAGAAATGGCTAGCGTGCCATAGATCTGCTATTTAGTGTTTTCGAGCTTTTTGTCGGAAGTGGGCCTTTCAACGGATTGCATAAGAAGTCCACCATTGGGACTTATTATAATCTGGAATAAAGCATCCTTATCGAGGCCTGCAGCCTGTAAAAGGCCTTCATCTATCACAACAGCACGGCTGCGGCCGTGTTTCACGAGATGTGTAATCATAATGAACCTCATTCACATTGCAATGGTATCGTACCAGATGTGTTGTTGCAAGCAAAAATACGCCTTCCGGTCCAAAGAAATAGGACCGGAAAGCAACTAGACTATGCCGAAGTGTGTTTGGTGTGCTCTACAAGCTTTTCTAGTACGCTTGTAGCCCTTTGAATGAAGTCTGCAAGCTTACCCGGTTCCAGCTCTTTTTGAGATAGTAACGACAGCTCATAGAGCTGGGTTACTAGGTCCTTAGCGAGCTGAGGGTCCTTTTGCTGCAGCGAGGGGATGGCGCTCACTAATTTGCTGTTGGTATTGACAACGAAGGTTTTTTTGTCGGAAATAGAAGGGGGGAGCGTCTGCTCTGAGACGGTAAAATAGTCTCTCATCCTTCTCATCCCTTCTTCCATCATAATAAAGCCGGGGAGAGAGTCGCTAGCTAGGCTTTTTGCTTCTACTTTGACGTGCTCGTTATCTAGATGGCTGCGTACCAGCTCTGCAAGACGCGTCGCCTCCGTTTTGCCGTCGACGTCGAGAAGGGTCTTTTCTTTTTCCGTATCTAGGATGGCATCATCGATGCCGCCGTCGATCCGTTGGAATTTAAGAGGAACGAGCTTCCCTTCTAGATAGTTGATCAGCGCGGAATCTACAGGGGAGGTGGCAAAGAGCACCTCTATCTGCTTATCTTTGTAGAGCTGTAAGAAATGGGATCCGCCCTTATCATCGGCGGAGTAGAAGATCTTTTGGCTGCTGCCGGCGCGCTCTTTTGCTTCTTCTATCGTTGTCCATTCTCCACGAGAATTTTTCCAGATGAGGAACTCTTTTGCTCTCTCATAGAATTTATCATCTTGTAAAATGCCTAGCTTGATAATGATCTCGATATTAGGCCAGCTTTGGATGAATTTCTCTTTGTCTGTCTGGTATAAAGAAGAGAGCTTGTCTGCAATCTTTTTAGAGATGTGCGAGGAGAGCTGCCTTACGGTGCGATCCATTTGCAGATAGCTTCTAGACACGTTTAATGGGATGTCCGGGCTGTCAATAGCTCCTTTCAAGATCATCAAATAGTCGGGGATAAGATCTTTGCAGTTGTCAGAGACAAAGACTCGATTGCAAAAGAGTTTAATCGTATTTTGGTTAAAATCAAATCGTCGATGGATTTTAGGGAAGTACAAGATCCCTTTGAGGTGGAAAGGGTAGTCTACGCTGAGGTGGATCCAGAAGATGGGATCCTGTTCCATCGGATAGAGCTTGCGATAAAATTGTAGGTACTCTTCGTCCGTACATTGAGAGGCGCTC
>JAHFTP010000050.1 GCA_023265495.1 Chlamydiota bacterium | reverse complement strand
AGAGAATGATGAATCTGGAAGTAAACTACACTTTGGAAGAGGCTTTGGATCTGGGATGGAAGACGCTGGCTGAATGTTTTGAAAGACATGAGGTGGGAATCAAGCAGACCCTATTAGATAAGTATTGGCCAAAAAGTCATTAAGAAGGCGCCATGACCGTAAAATTTACGAAGACAGAACTCAGAGCACAGCAGTATAAACTAGGGCAGCTACGAAGGTATCTCCCTACGCTGCAGCTGAAGAAAGCTATGCTCCAAGCTGAAGTGAACCTCGCTCAGGTAGAGTTGAATGGGCTGCAGAAGGAATTTGTTCAAAGTGAAGAGCGCATCGTCAAATACTGCTCCTTATTTTCTGATCGGTCCATGGGAGATTTTTTTTCTTCTATCCATGTGCTCAGCGTGAAAAAAATCTATGAAAATATTGCGGGAGTAGAGATCCCCCTCTTTGAGGAGGTGGTCTTTGCCCCCTCCACGTATTCCCTATTTGATACGCCTGTATGGTTTGAATCTGCTTTGGCGGGAACACAGCAACTGCTTGAGATTCGAGAAAGAATCAAGATCTGCGAAGAGAAAAAAAGAGCGTTAGAAAAAGAGCTAAGGGAAGTGTCTATCCGAGTGAATCTCTTCGAGAAAATTATGATTCCTCGCGCTGTAGACAACATTAAAAAAATTAAAATTTTCCTTGGAGATCAGCAGCTAGCCGCTGTTTCTCAAGCAAAAGTGTCCAAAAAGAAGATTGTTATGCGCACAGAAGGTCCATCCGGGGAAGGTCTATGATTATTGATGTGTTCAAGTACTTAATCTTAGGGACGAAAGAAGATCTCGATCAGTTTTTTTATAGAGCGCAACAAAACGGCTTTATGGAATTTATCTCTCCTTCTACTCGAAGGGAGGTAGAGTATCCTGAGCAGATACAGACGCTGATTTCTGCTTTGAAAGTACTCAAAAAGCTTCCTCTTAGAAAGAAGTTTGATGGCTATTGGGATGTCCCTTATGCCGATGAAATCGCTAAGAAAGTGTTAGTGTTGCGCGATGAGGTGGAGAAGCTTGCGGAAGAAAAACGACTCATTGAAGCAGAAATTGCACGAGTCTCTCCTTTTGGAGATTTCTCCATGGCGGACATTGACTTTATAGAGAAGGAATCTAAAAAAAAGATCCAGTTCTTTTGCATGAAGGCTGATAAAAGTCCTAGCACAGAGGGCTTTGCTGAAGTCGTTTATGTAGGTAGCGAGTATGACCTCGATTATTTCATCAGCATTAACACGCAGCCGAAGTCTTATCCCGATATGATAGAGATGAGGATTGATAGATCTATTAGTGAACTACATAATCAACTGGAGTTTGTAAGAGAATCCCTCCATGATTTTGAAATGGAGCTCAAATCTTTTGAGGGACATATCGACGTCCTCCACGAAGCTCTGCTATCGCGTCTCAATGATCATAATTTACTCTGCGCAAAAAAAGAGGTTTCTTTCCCTCTTCACAACTCGCTTTTTGCTGTGGAAGCATGGGTCCCCAAAACTAAGGTTGTGGCTCTTCATAGCCTCTTAGACGGGCTAGCTGTCCATGTCGAACCTATTAAAATCGAGGAGACGGATAAGGTCCCCACACATATGGAAAATAAAGGGATGGCAAGGCTTGGAGAAGATTTAGTCCGTATCTATGATGTGCCGGCAACAACGGATGCCGATCCATCGGGTTGGGTATTTTGGTTCTTCGCCCTCTTTTTTGCTATCATCGTGGCGGATGGAGGCTATGGCTTGCTGTACCTCGCCCTAGCAGCCTATATGAAATACAAAGTGCCTGTGTGGAAGAATCAGTCCCGGCGCCTTTTGCGCCTTTTTGTCATACTCTCTGTTTTTGTAGTAGGATGGGGCGTCGTTACTTCCTCTTTTTTTGGGGTGAAGATCTCTCCCGATAGCTTACTTGGCAAGATTTCTCCTATGCAACATCTTGTCGTACAGAAAGCCAGTTACCATCTCTCTCATTGCGATGATGTGTATTATTCTTGGCTAAAAGATTTTCCTGCGCTCCAATCGGCACAAACGGGACAAGATTTTCTGTCCACTTGTGTAGAGAAAACTTCTTTTGCTACAAAATATCTTGCCTACGACTCGTTCTCTGATAGCATCCTTCTCGAATTTTCTCTGATCTTAGGGGTAATTCACATTAGTTTTTCTTTCTTTAGATACCTAAAAAGAAACTGGGCGGGGCTAGGCTGGGTTGCGTTCATGTGTGGAAGCTATTTGTTTTTTCCTTCTAAGGTGCATGCCACCTCTTTTGTTCACTACCTAGGACTCATAGACCCGGACACGGCAACGGAAGTCGGCTTGCAACTGCTCTATGGAGGGATAGGCGTAGCTGTCTTCTTGGCTTTAGTGCAAAGGCGGCTGAAAGGCCTTACAGAGATTATGAACCTCGTGCAAGTTTTTGCTGATGTGCTCTCCTATTTACGTCTCTATGCGCTTGCGCTCGCAGGCTCCATTATGGCCTCTACCTTCAATGAAATGGGTGCAGCTGTAGGGTTCGTTGCTGGGGTGGTTGTGATTTTAGTAGGACACGGAGTCAATATTTTGCTCGGGTTAATGGCGGGTGTTATCCACGGCCTTCGTCTTAATTTTATCGAATGGTATCACTATTCCTTCGATGGAGGGGGACGCCTTTTAAAACCATTAATGTTATTTAAGTCAGATGATTAAAAAATAAGGAGATTTGTTATGGATTATGGGATGGTAGGCCCTGCGCTGGTTTTGGGGCTTGGCTGCGTAGGCAGCTCAATCGGATGTGGAATAGCCGGCATGGCATCACATGCTGTCATGAGTCGTGTGGAAGAAAATCATGGTAAATTTATCGGCATGTCTGCCGTGGCCTCTTCTCAATCCATCTACGGCTTTGTGCTCATGCTTCTTATGAAAAATGCCATCATAGCAGGGAGTCTGTCTCCCCTTTCAGGTATCGGTATTGGGGTGTCAGTAGGTTTTGCTCTGCTTTTCTCCTCCGTCTATCAAGGCATGTGCGCAGCATCGGGTATCCAAGCATCAGCCAAACAACCCGCGATCATCGGGAAGTGTTTTGCAGCGCTTGGTATCGTAGAATCTTTCTCCCTCTTTGCGTTCGTTTTTGCCTTACTGCTTATCTAACTATTTTCGTAGGAGTTTTTTGAAAAGCTCCTGCGAATATTTTAGTTTTCCTGTTGCCAGAAAAATTCCTGGGATTTACCTAAAAGCCGAAGCGTTGCTTGAAGAAATTAAGAGTAGAAAATATTTAACTATTTAATTGTTGGATGAAAAAGAGCCGTTACTGTATGTTTTAGAGAGTTTGTGTGTACACAATTTCAGCAGGCAAAACAGCAGATGCAAGACCAAAAAAAATTTGGATTATTCAGGGCCATATTATGGCCGATACATCGAACAGAGCTCAAAAAAGTGGTGTCGATGTTGATACTGCTATTTTTGCTTTGTATCTCATACAATATTCTTCGCAATCTCAAAGATACGATTATTCTTACAGCTAAGTCTTCAGGGGCAGAGGTGATCCCTTTTCTGAAGGTATGGGGGATGCTGCCGGGAGCCTTTATGGCCACCTGGTTTTATACGAGGCTAGCGAGACGCTTTAGCAGGGAGAAAGTATTTTATATTATTATTTCTTCCTTTCTCTCCTTTTTTATCCTCTTTGCATTTCTTATCCATCCTCATAGCGAGCAGCTCCATCTGGACACGTTGGGTAGTTGGCTCACCAGCCATCTTCCCATTGGGTTTAAAGGATTGATTGCTATGGTCAGAAATTGGACATTTACCTCGTTTTATATCATCTCCGAGCTGTGGGCTGTCGTTGTGTTAA
This sequence comes from Chlamydiota bacterium, assembly GCA_023265495.1. Taxonomy (GTDB): domain Bacteria; phylum Chlamydiota; class Chlamydiia; order Chlamydiales; family Rhabdochlamydiaceae; genus JAHFTP01. The sequence goes on along the minus strand of JAHFTP010000050.1, from coordinate 5,936 downwards.
CGGTTCTGTATTGGGGTTTTGCCAATGCAGTGACTGACGTATCTGAAGCTAAGCGTACCTATGGCATATTGAATATCGGATCGAATGTAGCTCCTATCTTAGGCGGAAGCCTTGGGATCTTATGTGGAAAGTTTATCTCTATCCCTATGAACGCGGGAGCGGAGGATGCTTGGGGACAGACGATTGTCAATTGTGTCTCTGTTCTAACCGTGCTTGGTGTCTCTTCCATGCTTTTATTCTACTGGATCAATAGGAGAATCTGTCCGGAACAGTCAAAAGTGCAAGAGGGTGGCGAGAAAAAGGAAAAGTTGCGCCTGTCAATAAGAGAGAGTATCAAATACGTTTCTAAATCGAGGTATCTCACTTGCCTTGCTATCATTGTTTTAGGATACAACATTTCTATCAATATCACAGATGTTCTCTGGAAGGAGCAGCTCAAACGTTATTTCACAGACCCAAATGAGATGCTTGTACATTTAAATTCTATTACTGTAGGGACAGGGATCATTGCCACGATGGGTGGCCTGCTATTTTCTTTTATGGTAAGCCGTCTTGGCTGGACGTTTACTGCGATACTAACACCTGTAGTGATGACGGTCATGGCTATAGGCTTTTTTATCTTTCTGTTTAGCGGAGACTCCCTTTCGAGGTTTGCCTATACCATGTTTGGAGCTTCTCCCTTAGCCCTTACCGTTTATTTTGGCTCGATGCAGAACTGTTTGAGCAAAGCGGGAAAATATTCTCTTTTTGACGCTACGAAAGAGATCGCCTTCTTACCACTGAGTCTCGATTCTCGCCTCAAAGGAAAAGCAGCGATAGACGGACTTGGATCCGGCATTGGAAAATCGGGGGCATCTATCACCTACCAAGGCCTGATCATCAGCTTGGGCAGCGTAGCTCTTTGTACTCCGTACGTTGCTGTTATTCTCTTTGTTGTGCTTGTCTCTTGGATCTCTTCGGTTACAGCCGTTGGAGGCCAATTTAAAGAGATGGCAAGTAGTGAGCCTGTGCCTATAGCAGAAACTTAAGAAAAGCAGATCGCTTTTTCCCCTTTCTTAAAAAGATCTCTTGTTATAAGTGTACGGGTATAACCGGGAACGTCCATGAAAGAGCAGAAGACAAGGATAGAGACAGACAGTTTAGGCGAGGTACATGTCCCCGCAAGTAAATACTATGGAGCGCAGACACAAAGATCTCTAGAAAATTTTCGCATTGGGGAAGAGAAAATGCCGATGCGGATGATTTATGCGCTAGCTATGATTAAAAAGGCAGCCGCAGAGGTCAACTGGGAACTCGGGCTGCTTGCTAAAGAGAAAAAGACGATCATTGCCGATGTGTGCAAGGAAATTATCGAGGGCAAGCTCGATGATCATTTCGATTTAGTTGTATGGCAGACAGGCTCCGGCACACAGACCAATATGAATGTCAATGAGGTGATTAGCAATAGAGCTATAGAAAAGCTCGGCGGAGTCATGGGTTCTAAGGCGCCCATCCATCCTAACGATGATGTGAATAAGTCACAGTCTTCCAATGATGTATTTCCCACTGCTATGCATATTGCTGCCAAGTTGTCTATTGAGAAAGACCTTCTACCCAATCTCCATATTTTATGGGAGGGGTTCAAGCGCAAATCAGAAGAATTTCATTCGGTCATTAAGGTGGGAAGAACACACCTTATGGATGCGACTCCAATGACGCTAGGGCAGGAATTTTCTGGCTATGCTGCCCAGATAGAATATGGCATCCAGGCAATTAAAAGGGTTATGCAGCCCCTATCGGAGATAGCCTTGGGTGGCACTGCGGTTGGAACAGGACTCAATACCCATCCCGTCTATGCCAAGAGGGTGGCAGAAGTCCTCAGTGAGATCACGGGCTCTTGCTTCATTTCCGCCAGGAATAAGTTTGAAGCACTCGCTTCTAATGATTCTGTAGTAGAAGTGAGCGGCGCATTAAAGCGTGTTGCGTGCGCTTTTATGAAAATAGCCAACGACATACGATGGCTCGCCTCAGGGCCTAGGTGTGGGCTTGGCGAAATCACAATCCCCGATAATGAGCCGGGCTCTTCTATTATGCCTGGAAAGGTAAATCCCACACAGAGTGAGGCGATGACAATGGTTGCCGTGCAGGTGTTGGGCAATGATGCGGCCATTGGTATTGCAGGGTCGCAGGGCAACTTTGAGCTCAATGTATTCAAACCTTTGATGATCTATAACCTTCTGCAATCGATCCAACTTCTTGCCGATGTAGCCAAGAACTTCCATGACAAGTGTCTCGTGGGCATAGAGCCTAACCATGCTCGCATCAAGGAGCTTTTGGATCATTCTCTTATGCTTGCCACAGCTTTGAATCCGGTGGTCGGCTACGACAGGGCGAGCGAAGTGGTAAAGAAGGCGTATAAGGAAAATAAATCTCTTAAAGTGGCGGCCGTTGAACTCGGCTTTTTAACAGAGAAGGAGTTTGAGGCAGCCATCGATTATAAAAAGATGGTCAATCCTTCGAGTTAATGTGGATCCCCATTTTCGTTAAAAGAAATCGTCCTACAAGGATCGGGTGGAGAATAAGAAGTTTTAGCAAGATCCAGTAGGATACTCCCTCCACTTTTTTTGTGAGCATAGGCCGGCCAGGTGGCAGGGCATCTGCTATCCAAGCGGCAAAAGGAGGGGGCATCAGAGACCTCGGCAGCTCTATCACGGAGAAAAAACGGATGTTTTTTGTTTCTGATCCTTTACTTGGCCTTCCTGAGAGGATTTTTACCTCGTAGAAGTGGGTAAACTCTGTGAGTTTGTTTACAGGAAGATACTCGGCTACTTTTCGCAGGATCTCTACCTGGTATCCTGTTTCTTCAAGCATTTCTCTGATGGTGGCTTTTTCGGGAGATTCGCTGGGGTCAACTCCCCCTCCGGGAAGTACCCACACGGGAATATCTCTTCTTTGGATTAAAAGAACGTTTTTTCGGTCTTCATCAAAGAGGATGCCGTAAACGGCTTGTCTATGTGGGTTTGACATAATTTTTCTTGCTAAAAAGGATCTATTTAAGACTCAATGGTAGCATGTCCTAAAGAAAAATGCCATGATAAGAAAATTTTTCCCTCTTCTTTTTTCCATGACGCTGGTTCTTTCCAGTTGTCAGAAACACTATCTATCCGTCTGCCAAAGGCAGGTCGATGTCAGCTACTTATCTAGTACGCATGTAAATACGCCCGACCCCAGACAAAACCACCCTCCTAAAGGGGATATGCTGATCTTTGACTGGCGCATTCCCAAAGACATCCTTAAACAGGATCCATACATTGCCCTGCACGTGGTTTATTGGGATTATTCAGAAGAGACACATCAGATCCCCATCCATACCCGTATGGGATACGCTTCTTACAAACTCTTTAATGAAGAGTATGATAAGAAACAGGGCATTCTGACGTATAAGGCAGAGATCAAGACTGCAGATGGAGCAATATATAGACAGTGGAAGCATCAACTTTGGGTAAATCTTATTACTATTGATGACACCTCTTCTCCACCTAGAAACGCTCCGACAGAATTTGACAAAGAAGAGTACAATTCTGATTTTGACTTTTCTGAAGAGCTAAATAAAGAAAGAGAAGAACAGTCGCAAGGCGATGCTCAAGCGTTATACGAAGAAAAAGAAGCAAGAGAGGAAGAAGATAGGCCTCCTCCAGCTACAGAAGAAACAAGCTCTTCTGTCATCGACCAGCCGATACAAGGATCTGTAATGGAGATGCCATAGCGCAAAGAGGAAGGCTCTTCGGATAGCAGCTGCTGCCCTTCTTCTAAATGGCTCTCTAGCATCATCCCTAAGATTTTTTTATTTCCCTGTTCTATTTGTTGCAACACAGAAAAAAAGGCTTCTTTTTGTCTAAAAACCTGTTTCTGACAGTTGCCATGAGCGCAGTCGACAAGGACTCTGCTATGTATGTGAGAGTGTTTCAATTTTTTGCAGATTAAGGCTAGGGAGGCGGGGTCATAGTTGGTGCTATTATGCCCTCCTCGTAAAACTAAGTGGGTGTTTAGGTTCCCCTCTGATTGTTTATAAGACACCTTGCCATCATCGCGGATAAAAAGTACTTGATGTGGAGCTCTTGCTACTTCAATGGCATGGATAGCGCTTTCACTGCTGCCATCAGTGGTGTTTTTAAAGCCAATAGGCAGAACAAGAGAGGAGGCTAGGTGTCTGTGTATTTGCGAAGAGCTAGTCCTAGCGCCAATAAATCCCCAAGCGATGAGATCTTCAATATAGGGAAGAAGAAAAGGGTCTAAGATCTCTGTAGCTACAGGCACCTGCATCTTAGCCAGGTCTAAAAGCAATTTCCTCGAAAGGAGAATCCCTTGGTCTATTTTTCCACTTCCATCAAGCTCTGGATCATAAATGAATCCCTTCCATCCGGTTGTTGTTCTCGGCTTTTCTAAATATACCCGCATGACAAGGAAGCAATGTTTTTTTACTTTTTCAGCAAGAGCTTTGAATCGATGCGCATATTCAAGAGCGGATGCAGGATCATGAATAGAACAGGGGCCCGCTACAATGGCTATGCGGGGATCTTTGCCATCTATGAGATTATTGATAGTGTGTCTAAATAGATCGATAGAGCTTCTCGTAGTATAAGAGAGTGGTAGAAAGGACTTACTATTTTCTGGGGTAGGTAATGTCATAAAAAAAGGTGTGATTTCCTTGCAGTCAAAAAGTAGGAAACTACCATAGAGCCCCAAATAGATCAATACGTTAACGAATCGGTGAGTTGTGTACGGAAATAATAAGTTCTCCTATAGGCGGAGAAACAAACGCTCGTGTGGAGCTCACAAATTGTCTAGATAATGACAGAGAACCATTATCTGCTAGCTTTTGGGATGTTAGACCCGATGGGGAATGGGCAGGGGAAGGACGGCGTCACTACAGAGATGTGATTTATCCTATGGTCTTCTCTTGGCTCCGGTTCCATGATGGTCATTTGACAGGACATGGGCTGGAACTATGTGGAGGAAATGGAGAGTTTGCTAAAGATCTGCTCGGTCAGGATTTTGCCAGGGACATTCGCTCCTACTCTCTTGTAGATCTCAATCACGTATCTATTGAGTCTGCTAGGGAGCATCTTGCAGATAATCATGCTGTACATATTGTGGAAGACAGTATTTGTAATGAGGCCGTTTACAGCGATGCGTGCGCAAGAGCGGGTACAAAGCTTGACTTCGTAATCGGTATAGGAGCTTTAACGGCGTGTGTCTTGGGATCAAAAAGAGATGCCATAACGGCTCTAGGTTATGCCGCATCTTCCCTGCGCGACGGAGGGATGATTCTACTGGCGGGAAGAGCCGGTTCTTGGATCGACTCTTCTGATCTTATGGCAAGTGGGTTTCGTGTAGAGGAGACCTATTTCGGCTCTAGGCCTTTTTATGTAGGTATCAAGGATATCTATGATCTTGGTATTTTCTAGAAATTTTTTGAAAATAAATTCCCCTTGATAAGCTTGAGTCTTTAGAGATATTATGTCCCAGTTATTTTCCTACTAATGGGTACATTATGGATTCTTTGACCGCAACGCTATCCCAAGGGTTGCAAGTGTTTGACACTTGGCTTTGGAGCTATTTTCTTATTCTTTTACTGGTTGTTGTGGGGGTCAAGCTGACAGTCCAGTTAAAGGGCATGCAATTTCGTTATCTGTTCCACGCGCTAAAACTCGCCTTCACCCGCAGTGATGATGATGCAGAAGGGGATATTAGCCAGTTTCAGTCTTTGATGACGGCGCTATCGGCAACCATTGGTATAGGTAGTATTGCGGGGGTGGCCACAGCAATTATGGCTGGGGGCTTTGGCGCTATTTTCTGGATGTGGATCATCGCTTTGGTGGGGATGGCTACAAAGTATGCAGAGGCGATCTTGGCCGTAAAATTCCGAACGGTAGATAAAAAAGGCAATATGGCCG
>JAHFTP010000049.1 GCA_023265495.1 Chlamydiota bacterium | reverse complement strand
GCTATTCTTTGTGACGATGGCAAAATCTGGCCCTGGGCTCATCGCTCCAAGCAGACTGATAAGCGCTATGGTAGAAAAACTTGTTGTGTCCATAGGAATGTCCTCTCAGCGATTTCTTAAACGGTACCACGGACGGACAAAAAAATAAATGAGGAAAAAGAACATATTTTCAGGTTTTGACACTATCTAACAACGCGAGGATCTGCTCCGGAGCAGTAATGGTCTCAGCATAATTTCTGCAACTTTCCAATGTCACCGATGAGGTATCGACGCCACATGGTTTATAAAATATATATCCCATCTGATTCGGTAATACTTTAAGTTGGTAGCCTGCGTGGCAGAGCATAGCGATTTCCCTTCCAAAAACTCGCATGCGATGGCTCGTATCGTCCCACACATTTTCCCTTGACGGCCACTTCCCTTCCGGCATGGCCAGATGAAACTCTATCCCTGCATGGATCCCTCCAAGAATGATCATGTCATTGCGCAGCAGACTCCACCCGGTATCGCAGATGACCGATCCCCCGGTAAAATGCGATTCAGCAAAAGCTTCCGTCTTCAAAGCCGTAACCATCTCTGATTGAACGGTAGGCTGTGTAGTATGAGTCGATTTTCCCTCTATTTCTAAAACGGCAGGCGCACTGCAAGTTCTTCTCAAATTTCGAACTATCTCTTGAGGAGGATCTCCTGCAATGAGTCCAAAATTATGCAGTAGGTGTAGGTCTTCTCGAATATCAGAGCCTCCTAAAACAATAGGTAGTGATGCTTTTGTAGCAGAAAAATAGAGCGAATGAGCCATCTCTGCCTCTTTTCTCATATCAGAAAGGGAAGTTGGGGCCTCCAGACGGATCCTATCCCAGTGTTTCCCAATATACTCTTGTGCGTCACTGCTCGATCTACCCAGTGCTGGAGCACTGCTGCTTCGAATTTGATCACTCATTGGCCACCTCAATTGATATATAAAAATTATTTTAATTTATGACAATGGAATATGGGTGATGAGCTTGTTTGACTTAAGGACGGATCAAAAAAGAAAAAGGTGATTTGCTTATCTCATGCTCGATGATAATAGGCTGTTAATGAAACAAGACCTATAAACCTAGCCTCTTTGAGAGGTTGTGGTACCATGAGAACACCTAAAGAGAAACGAGACTCTCAAAGAAAGGAGGGAGTGCTTCCATCCTTTCGAAGCTCATCGCTCTTTAGGAACAAATCACCTATTAGAACCGGATTAAAGAACGCTCAAAAAAGAGCACCCCTTTAAGACACCTTAACGAGTATAAGACGAAAGAGTCAGTAACCTCGAGATATCTATACCGGTTCCACCCTTCATTGTAGCAGATCGCTTATTATTATTTTTTTCTCTATCCGCTGTTATCTTGCTAAAAACCTCACGCACTAATAGATAAAAAATTTTCTTTTTTGTTTTTGATAGCCTTGCCATTGAAACGTATTTTGCCTAGACAATTCCCCTACTAACTCTTTTATAATTTGGTTGTTACAACTGACTTATCAAACAGAGCCCATTACCCAAGTATCCCAGAAAACTCGGATCCAAATATCCTATTCGATTCCTTAATCCTTTTTTGTTATGATGTGCTTATGACATCACTACTTACGGCTCATAATCTATCTAAATCCTACGCTTCCCAGGAGCTATTTACCGATATCTCCTTCACGATATCTGAAGGAAATAGGATAGGGCTCCTGGGGCCTAACGGCTCTGGGAAAACTACCCTGCTTAGGATCTTAGCAGGTGTTGAAACACCGGATAGCGGCTATGTATCTAGAAGACAAGGACTGCGCATCGGCTATGCGGCCCAAGCTCCGGAGTTCCCTTCCAAGTCCCTTGAGGAAGTGCTCATGGACTCTTTGCCTCATGCGGATGAGGTAGAGTCCTCTTCCAAAGCGCGTATGCTGCTTAGCAAGGCTCTCTTTACCGACTTTTTGCAAAATGCATCTGTGTTATCCGGCGGATGGAAAAAACGACTCGACATTGTTCGTTCTCTAATGAACGACCCGGACCTGCTTCTACTCGACGAACCCACCAACCACCTCGATCTAGAGGGGATCTTATGGCTGGAGAAGTTCTTGCTCAAAGAAAAGATCCCCTTTTTCGTCATTAGCCATGACCGCTACTTTTTAGAGAATGTGACCAACAAGGTCTTTGAGCTCAACAAATGCTTCCCTGATGGACTCTTTGCAAGCGATGGAGCTATGAGCGACTTCTTAGAGCACAAAGAAGCTTTTTTGCAAGGACAGCTCGAGCAACAAAGAAGCCTTTCTGCCACTGTGCGGGACGAAATAGACTGGCTTAGGCGCTCACCGAAGGCCAGGACGACAAAGTCGCGCTCCCGCATACAAAGAGCGCATAAGCTCATCAGCGAGCTCTCCGACGTCTCCAGCAGGAATAAAACACCGAAAGTAGGCATCTCCTTTTCTGCATCGGAGAGGGAGACAAGGAAACTCATCACCACGAAGAACCTCACAAAATCCTACGGAGGAAAAACTCTCTTCAAAGGGATCGACCTCACCTTATCTCCGGGGACAAGGCTTGGTATTGTAGGGAAGAATGGAACGGGAAAAACCACCTTACTCAAGATCTTAGCAGGAGAAGAGTCCCAGGACGTTGGAACCATCAAATACGCAGAAGACCTGCAGCTTGTGTATTTCGATCAGCATAGAGAACACCTCCCTCCGGACATCACGTTAAAAGAGGCTCTATCCCCTTCCGGCGACATGGTCGACTATAGGGGCAACTGGATCCATGTCAACGGCTGGGCGAAAAAATTTTTATTCCCTCCGGAGAGACTCTCTCTCCCCATAAAATGCCTTTCTGGTGGAGAACGTGCGCGCATACTCATCGCCAGGCTTATGCTCAAACCGGCCGATGTCCTCTTCCTCGACGAACCTACCAACGACCTAGACATACCCACACTGGAGATCATGGAAGAGAGCCTGATTGAGTTCACCGGCGCCGTCGTGCTCATCTCCCACGATCGATGTCTTATGGATAGAGTATGTACACAGATCTTAGGGCTTGGCATAGAAAAAGAAGATCCCTTCTTTGCAGACTACTCCCAATGGGAAAAAGCGCTGGCAGAGGTCCCAATAAAAAAAGAACTGCCAAGCAAACCTGCCACCTCAGCTGCTAGCAGAAAAGAGCCTTCAAAGAAGTTGACTTACCTAGAAAAAAAAGAACTAGACGCCATGGAACAGAGCATCTTGGAGACAGAACAAGAGATCGCCCGGCACCAAAAACTCATCGACGATCCCTCAGTGGTTGCAGATACACAAAAGTCGCTTGAGACCTATCGCCTTCTTGGCGAGGCGCACCAAAAATTAGAAAAACTCTTCGAGAGATGGCAATACCTAGAAGAGAAATCGCAATCTTAGTTTATGTGAAAAAAACAGCTCTGTGTTAGACTCAGACACAATCTTTGGGAGGACTTTTATGCGTAAAACTGTTGTTTCTCTTATGCTACTAGCTAGCTGCCTATCACTGACCTCATGCTCCAATTCAACAAACAAAGCAGACAGTTGCGGCTGCGCCTCCAATTGTGGCTGTGGATCAGGCTGCAAATGCAGTGCTAATGTGGCACACGAAAGTTGCACTTGCGGCACTGGATGTAGCTGTACGAGATAAGGTCGCAAAAAAATATTACTACCCGCGTATAGTAAATAAATCTTTAAACGTGAAGCTCACGGGGAGGGATTTGCTTTTCCGGGTCTCGTAAATCAACCACCCTGTTATAATGAGAGGCATCGTTAAACATTTTAATTGGTGGTGATGGTGAAAAGAACTCTTCTGCTGGCAACCTGTCTCTTAGCATGCATGGCACACGCAATGGCACCTTCTGTCGCCGATGACCGAATAGCTATTGCTGAAATAAAAAGCCTATGGAGCCAACAACTACAAGACGCCAAAGCTATCTCCAAAGAAGCCGGACAAAAAATACTTACTCTTCGCAGCAGCGGAAAACTCATCTCTCAAGATATTGTCTTACAAAATGGGAAAAAGGTGCGCCAGACCAATGCAGATGTAGAAGCAAGTCAATATATAATCGATGCACTTACCAAGCGGTATCCCACCTATGGACTCCTATCCCAGGATCAAATGGACAAAGACCCTAATTGGCACACTAAAGAGTATGTGTGGATGATTAATCCTATTGACGGGACAAAAGAATACGAAAAAGGGAGCGATGATTTCCATGTGCAAGTGGGCTTGCTAGAGGGAAACACCCCAGTGCTAGGGGTAAGTTACTATCCCGTAACGGATACCTATGCCTGGGCGGTGAAAGGACAAGGCGCCTGGCTAGAAAAAGAGGGAGCTATCCAACAGCGATTGCATGCTGTGCCCTCTAGTGAAAAAATCCTCCTCAAATCCACGAGCCATCAGGTGATTACCTCCTACTTCGCTAAGTGGAACTGGGTTCCTGCCAAAGTTAATGAGGAACATGTAAGCTCCACAAGTCGATTACTAAAAATACTGCGAGGAGAAGCTTCGCTCTATATCAGTTTGGGGGCATCCCCTCTCGGCACAGAAAAAAAAGGGGGAGTGTGGAACTATGGCGCTAATGTCGTTATTGCAAAAGAATCAGGCCTTATGCTCACAACATTAAATGGACATCAGATCAACTTGCGTGAACCTCACGGCCTACTCATCGAAGGTGTCGTAGTGACAAACGATCCGGAAGCATACGACGCCGTCGTACAATCTGATTGGCGTCTACAATAGTGTTTTTACATCAAGGGCCATCGTGATGAAGAGAGCTGTGATCACAACGAGCGACCAGAGGAACATCTTGCGCGACCAGAGTTTATCATTATCGCTTTTAAAGCCTTGTACCCCGAGTAGAAGCCAGATGAAGCTAAGGGCTACCGCAACGGCAAAATAAGCGTATCCCGTATACCCATATAAGGTGAGCGCAGGGGCCACTACCATAAAAGCTACGACATACACGAGCATGCGAACCTTTGTCGTATGCATCCCTTTTCTCACCGGCAAAACGGGAAGAGACGCAGCCGCATAATCTGTAAATCGATACATGGTGATCGCATAGAAATGGGGCATCTGCCATAGGACGAGAATCCCATATAACAGAAGGGCTCCCAGGTCAAAACGATCACTCACTGCGCAGTAGCCGATGGCAGGGGGTGCACCCCCTGCAATACTCCCTATCACAGTAGCATAGCCGGTTCGAGATTTGCCCACAGTATAGAGCATCACATACACAAAGAAGCCAAAGAGCGCAGTAAATACCGCAAGCCAATTTGTAGTGAGGCTCAAAACAAGCGTTCCCAATAGAACAAGACTTGAAGCGAAGACTAGAGCTCTGCGTGGAGAGATCTGGCCGGTGACAAGCGCTCTATTTTTGGTTCTTGCCATCTTTGCATCAATGCCACGGTCCATGTAGTTATTGAATGCACACGCAGAGCCAATGATGCACGACAATCCAAAGAGTGTAGCCAGCAGAAGCAAGTAATCGACATGACCCTTGGCAGCTAGGGCAAACCCACCAATAGCAGTGATAGCATTGCCCATGACAATCCCCGGCTTGGCTAGGGTGTAATAAGTTTTAATAGAGTGGGCAATGGAGATGCCGGCAAGCTGTCTAGCAGTCATGTTACTCCTCATAGGACATAGGGCTGCTCATGTCCATGGTTGGCATCATCGTATAATTTAAGTGATACATGATCCACAGCGATCCACCGACAACGATGAGGATAACAAGCACCATAAAAAGGAAAGAGGTCACAGTCCACCGAGGCTTAGACTCCATCCCCAAGTGCAGGAATAGGACAAGTTGGATAAGTGCCTGCACGCCGCCAAGCCCCATGATAAGGCATTGAAGCGCCTTTCCACTGACAGCGTGGAAAACAACAGTATAATAAGCAGCAAGCGTGAGTACCAGGGAGAGTAAAAAGCCGATGATGAGAGGTTTAACATTGAAGTTCCATCCATGATGAGAGTCAATCATATTAATAACTTCCTCCGAGCAAGTAGACGATAGAAAAGATAAAGATCCAGACTACATTGATAAACTGCCAAAACATCTTCAAACATATGAGCCGTCTTAGGCTAACCTCTGTGATCCCTTGAAGACATACCGGAATGATCAGGACAATGACCCAAAGCAGTGCAAACACCACGTGGAGCATATGCGTGCCAACGAGTGTGAAAAAGGCAGATAGAAAGGCGCTTCTCTCCCAGCTATTTCCTGCGTTGATAAGGCGAAAAAACTCCCCAAACTGCATCCCCATAAAAATGAGACCGAGCAGGAAAGAAATACCGAATAGAAGGATCGTCCACTTCTTATTGCCTCGATGTGCTGCTACGCCGCCAAGGCCAATGGTAAAGCTGCTTACAAGGAGCAGTAAAGTTTGGGCAAGGGTGCAAGGCAAGTGAAAGAGCTCTCTAGAAGTAGGTCCTCCATATGTGCCGCTGTGCAACACGATATATGTGGCAAATAGCGCTGAAAAGAATACGAAGTCCGTGAGTAAATACACCCAAAATCCAAATAAGGTTTTTGAGTAGACATCCTGATGGGAGTCGGGCAGGCTCTCATGTCCTGCAGTTTGAGGGTGTTTCATGCTTTTTGTTTCCCCATTTCTATTTTCTCTACTTCCTTGGCCGTAATATAGTAATCGACATCCTTCTCACAGAGTCGGATGATCAGGCATGCCACCATGGCCAGTGCGCTGATCAGTGCTAAGGTGAACATGTACCAAATGAGAGCAAAGCCGAGCACAAAACTCAATACTCCGATGTAGAAACCTGCAGGTGTATTTTTGGGCATATGGATATCTTCATATTTAGGCTTTGTCCTGGCAGCTTTGGACTGTTTCATCGCCCAGAATGGGTCGCGCTCATGCACCTCTGGGGTGATGGCAAAATTATATACAGGTGGAGGAGAGGAGGTAGACCACTCGAGAGTCCTTCCATTCCATGGGTCACCCGTGACGTCCATATTCTTCTTGCGATCCCGTATACTTACATATAGCTGTAAGAGCTGGAAGCCAAAGCCGCAAAGAATCAACACGATCCCGACGCCTGCCACCATAAATAGGGGCTGCCACTGTGGCACATCATAATGATTAAGTCGCCTTGTCGCGCCCATAAGGCCTAGTATATACAAAGGGAGGAAGGCTAGTAAGAAGCCGATAAACCAGCACCAAAACGCATATTTACCGAGGGTCTCATTCAGTTTGAAGCCGACGAACTTAGGAAACCAATAACTATAAGCAGAGAAGAAGCCAAACAACACTCCCCCAATGATTGTCGAGTGAAAGTGTGCAATCAAAAACAAGCTGTTATGTACTTGAAAATCCACCCCCGGTATGGACATGAGAACACCCGTCATTCCTCCAATTGTGAAGGTAGCTATGAACGCTAAAAACCAAAGCATGGGCGTCGTGAAAATAACGCGTCCTCTAAACATGGTAAACAGCCAGTTAAAGACTTTTACTCCCGTGGGAATGGCGATAATCATTGTCATAATACCGAAGAAGGCATTGACGTTAGCACCTGCTCCCATGGTGAAGAAGTGATGGAGCCAGACGATGAACGATAGCAGGGTAATGGCAACAATGGCCCATACCATCGTGGCATAACCGAACAGCTTTTTTTGGGAAAAGACAGGAACTACTTCAGAGAAGATCCCAAAGGCCGGCAAGACGAGAATATAGACTTCCGGATGTCCCCATGCCCATATCAAGTTGATGTACATCATGGGATTTCCTCCATAATCTGGAGTGAAGATACGCGTATTGAGCAGGCGGTCAGTAGAGAGCATGGCGAGGTTGGCAGTGAGTATGGGGAAAGCAAATATGACGAGCACCATCGTAGCTAAGCAGGCCCAAACAAATATGGGCATTTTCATCAGTGACATCCCGGGGCATCGCATTTTCAAGATCGTCACAAAGAAATTAATCCCCGATAGCAGACTCCCCGCCCCTGAGATCTGCACACTCCATAGCCAGTAGTCGACTCCTTCGCCCGGGTTATACTTAAGCCCTGAAAGCGGTGGATACGACGTCCACCCCGTCCCTGCAAAAACACCCACTACCAAAGATACCATGATAAACATAGCCCCGGAGGAAAACAGCCAAAAGCTTAAGTTGTTAAGAAAAGGAAAAGCCACGTCCCTCGCGCCGATTTGCAGGGGTAGTACCAAGTTGATGACACCAAACATCAGCCCCATGCCCGCAAAGAAGATCATCGTAGCGCCATGCGCTGTGACCAGCTGCTGAAAGTGTGGCGCTGTCAGATACCCCATAGACTCGCCAAAGGCCATGGCCTGCTGCGCACGCATCATGAGGGCATCGATGAGCCCTTTGGCTATCATCACAAAGGAGGCGACGATGTACATGACCCCAATTTTTTTATGGTCGACAGAGGTAATCCACTCTATCCACAGCCATTTCCATCGCTTTGTATAGGTAAGAAGTCCAATGAGAGCAAGCGCTCCAAGGAGCATAGACACCCCGGCTGCGTATTCAATCATATCGTGTTTAAAAGCTTGTGCAGTTAGTCGTCCAAACATACTATTTCCTGTATCTTCAAAGTTAAGAACACTTGCATCTACTGTGCCGGCGCATAATATTTCCTAAGCACCTGCTCGAATAAATCGCCATCCACCAGCACGTAGGAGGCAACGGGGTTGTATTCACTGGGCTTTACTAGTTCGTTATACGTATCGAGAGTCATGCGATTGGGAGATTGTCCCACTGATTGCACCCACTGAGTGAATTCTTCTTCCGTGGTCGCCTTTGCAGAAAATACCATCCCCGCAAAGCCCGTACCGCTGATGTTGGCAGAAGACCCTCTAAACGTGCCCACTTCACTCGCAATAAGATGGAGCTTTGTCCTCATCGCCGGCATCGCATAGATCTGCCCGCCGAGCTGGGGGATCCAAAACGAGTTCATGGGCGCGTCGGCGGTGATTTCAAAATTAATCGGTGTCTGCTCCGGGAACTGCACAAAATTCACCGTAGCGATCCCCTGCTCTGGGTAAATAAATAACCACTTCCACTGCAGCGCAATGACCTGCACGGTCAAGGGCTTTTTGCCTGTATCAATAGGTTTAAATGGATCTAAATCATGGCTCGATTTCCATGTAATAACCCCGAGTACCACAATAATAACGCAAGGGATGCCCCACCACAAGCACTCGGCTATATAGTTATGTTCCCAATTGGGAGTGTATTTAGCGCTCTTATTGCTCGCTCTATACTTCCATGCAAAGGCCATGGTAAGGATAATGACCGGAATCACAACAATTAACATCAGCCATGTGGCAGTGATAAGTAAATGCCTTTGTTTGATTGCAATCATCCCTTTTGGATTGAGGACCGCAATATTTTGCGTGCAGAAAAAAAGCACAGTTCCTGCAACAATGCCTAGAAGAACCAAAGTGATAATGGCGACCTTAAATTTTTTATTCATCCTCTTCCCTTCTCTTCAGAATGTGGCAACAGACAGACTCTTCCTTAAATTAAATTTTGTTTTTACAGGAAAGAGATTCCGATGTCTAGAATAAAAATAAAGAAAAGCGCGGTAGTATCTCTGCAAGCACTGACAAAATGTTGGCCTTGCTTACCGCTTACACTGCAATGACAGCTTCGAGGTTATAGAATGCAATATTCCTTGCAACTTTCACTCCTTAAAATTGAGCCCCATCCTTCTTTCTCTTGTTTTTCAACAATGTCTTTACCAAGGTCCCAGTATAATTGAGTCAGCTCTCGACTGGCGGCAATAGCGGCTTTTAGCTGAGCGCTTCTAATTTTTTTCTTTAATTTCGTTAAAGAACTCACGATAG
>JAHFTP010000048.1 GCA_023265495.1 Chlamydiota bacterium | reverse complement strand
AAAGACTTAGCAAAGTACTCGCAGCGGCAGGGGTGGCTTCTAGAAGAAAATGTGAAGAACTCATCTTCGAAGGGAAGGTCACGGTCAATGGAGGAGTAGCGCTCCTTCCCCAAACCATGGTTAATCTAGACTGTGATGAGATCCTCTTAGAAGGAAAAAAAATCCAAAAAGAGGAAAAAAAGTTTTATTTCCTACTCAACAAACCTCTGGGCTATATCTGCACCAACGTCCGCGTAGGCACTAAAAAAATTGTTGTCGACCTGTTCAAAAAGCAATATGGCCGTTTATTTACTGTAGGGCGTCTCGATAGGGACACCACAGGACTGTTACTCGTTACCAATGATGGACACTTTGCCAATAGCGTCATCCACCCTTCAGCGAACCTATCCAAAGAATATCTTGTAAAAACAAGGCAAGAAATCTCCCATGACCACTTAGTAGTCATCGGTAAAGGGACGATGATTGAAGAGTGCTTTGTAAGACCCATCTGTGTGACCAAGGTCAGAAAGGGAACAGTCAAGGTTACAGTCAAAGAAGGTAAAAAACACGAAGTGCGCAAACTTGTAGAACAAGCCGGACTAGAAATTATTGAGCTCAAGAGGATCCGCATTGGCGGCCTGCATCTAGGGACTATGCAAGAGGGCGCATTTAGAGCACTGACCGAAACAGAAAAGAAAACCATTTTCCAATGACAAAAAGACCTCCTACTCCCAAAGCCAATTGGGAAGAAATATTCTCTCACCTCATCCCTCTTTGGAGAAGGCTCCACAAACTCCCTAGCGGACCCATAGATCACCTACAAACTCGGGAGTTTCGCTCGCTGGTTGAAGCTGTATCCTCTTATCCTGAAAGCAAAGATTTTTCAGATAAAAACCAGCTAGGAGCGCATCTTCTTTACGAATGGCCGCTCCATCTGGCCCAGGGGTTAAGCCTTTTACAAGAGCTTCCCATAAAACCACAGAGAGTACTCGACATTGGATCGGGGGCTGCCCCTTTTGCCATCTCCGCCCTCATGTATGGCGCCACCGAAGCTTTTGCTATGGACATAAGCGCCCCCGCACTAAAATATGCAGGTGAGTTAGCAGGCCTTCTTGGCCATCCCCTATCTGTCCGAGAACACGACTGCAAAGATCTCAGAAAGATGCCTACTCAAGGCAGATTTGACCTTATCATTGTAGCCTACGCCCTAGATGAGATGTTTTCTACTTTGGAGGCTAAGCTGCGTTATGTCCGCTCTCTTTACGGAATGCTGTCTGAAACAGGATACCTTCTTCTTGTTGACTCTTCAGAAAACACGAAAAATAAAAAGATGTTAGAACTTAGAGATGCTCTAGTAAAAGAACATGTCCGCATACAAGCCCCCTGCATTTGGAAAGGATTATGCCCAGCTCTTGACAAAGGAGCCCCCTGCTACGCGCAGAGACCTTTTGAAAAACCATTCATGATCAGCGAGATCCAAAGATCGGCGAAGATCAATCTTAGCTCCCTAAAAATGTCTTATCTCCTATTCAAACATCCCTCTTTACCCATGCTCGACACAGAAGAGCGTCTTTATCGCATTATCAGCCCTCCCATCGAAACATTTAGGGGTCCCAGGTATTTTCTCTGCGGTGTCGATGGAAGAAAAATGCTCGGCTCCCAATTGAAAGAGCATCCCAAACAGTCGAGAGCCTATGAGTATCTGAAAAGAGGGGATGCCATTGCTATACAAAATCCCGTTGAAGTGGGTGACGATCTACAAGTGGCAGAAGACACAACACTTGTTTTAAAAGCTCCCTGTGATAAGCCTCTTATCTGAAATCGTTATTTACAGATAAGAGCCACTACATATATAAAAGGTTTGTTTATAACAGTTTGCTCATGTCTTAAGAAAAGGAAAAAAGCATGCTCACTATTGCTCGGTTGTTTGGAAAATCTCCTTTTGCTCCTCTTCAGACTCATATGAAACGAGTCAACGACTGCATGGGAAAACTCAGTGCTATCATCGAAGCTTTGCCAAAGCAAGATCTGGAAAAGACAGAAAAGCTATCTAAGGAACTCTCAGAGCTCGAACATGAAGCGGACCTCTCTAAAAATGATATCCGCAACCATCTTCCTAAGAGCCTGTTTCTTCCTATGGATCGTTCCCATTTTCTCGACATCTTATCTATCCAAGATAGCATCGCAGACAAAGCAGAAGACATTGGCATCCTCCTCTCCATGAAAACGCTTTCCTCGTACCCAGATTTTCGCTTAGAATTTGAAGCGTTTTACAAAAAAAATGCAGAGGTGTTTACCCATGCAAAGAAAATCATAGAAGAAATTGACGAGCTTCTCGAGTCCTCCTTTGGCGGAATTGAAGCAGAAAAAGTGAAAAACATGGTGGAACAAACCGCCTATAAAGAACATGAAGCACAGCTCATGCAAAGGCAGCTATTAAAAAAACTCTTTTGCAAAGAAGAATCCCTATCCCACGGATCCTTCTATTTGTGGTTACGTGTGGTAGAAGAAATAGGTTCGCTGTCCCACTTGTCTGAGAGGCTGGCTAACCGTATTCGTATGATCCTAGAGCTAAAATAACCTATTTTATAGAGCAATGGAAGCTGCAACAATACTGCAAGTACTAGTTCTGCTAATTGGCTTTTACATGGCATGGAACATCGGCGCTAATGATGTGTCTAATGCAATGGGCACCTCCGTAGGCTCTGGAGCCCTCACCTTAAGAAAAGCAGTCATCCTTGCAGCGGTCTTAGAATTCTGTGGAGCCTACTTCGTCGGCTCTAATGTGTCGGAGACCATGCAAAGAGGACTCATTGATACAGACATTTTTTTGACAGATCCCATGATGCTCATCTTAGGCATGTGCGCAGCACTTTTTGGAACGAGTATCTGGCTGCAGATAGCCTCCTACTGCGGCTGGCCCGTTTCCACCACTCATGCTATCGTCGGAGCCATTATTGGATTTGGCGCAGTAGTAGGTGGAGTGGAAGCTGTCCAGTGGGAAGAGGCTGGCTCCATTCTAATCAGCTGGGTGCTATCACCCGCCATCAGCGCAGTGATTTCCTATCTCATGTTCAGCATATTACAGAGAAAAATCCTCTTTGCCATTAACCCCGAGCAGGCCACGATAAAGCTATTTCCTCTTCTCACCTCTATTGTGATAGGGACGTTTACTTTGAGCCTTATTTTTAATGGTCTTGAAAACTTAAATTTCACACTTTCTTTCCCTCAGGCGATCCTCATTGCTTTGGCTGCCGGCGCTATAGCTTACCTAGTCACCATGCTGATCATAAAACGGATACAGACTCCTGCAAGCTACAGCACACCGCCGTCGAGACAACTGCCTCAGAGTGTTGTGAGCCTGGAGAAAGCAATCAAGCATTTACATAGAGTACAAGCTAGCACCTTTGATGAGGCCCATACACAAGTAGCCGCCATTTTGTCTGATGTAAAGACCCTGTCTCAAAAGCTCAGGAAAGAAACGAGCTTCTCTGAGAGAACATCAGAGTATAAGAGCGTGGAGAACATGTTCATTGTCCTGCAAATATTAAGCGCCTGCTTTGTGGCCTTTGCCCACGGAGCCAATGATGTTGCAAACGCCATCGGCCCCGTTGCTGCCGTCTTAGATATCATAAAAAATGGAGCCATATCTGATGTGGCTGTCATCCCCCCATGGCTCCTCGCCTTCGGAGGAATAGGCATAGTCATCGGCCTTGCCACATGGGGATGGAGAGTGATTGAAACGATCGGTAAAAAAATTACGGAGCTCACACCAACACGAGGCTTTTGTGCAGAATTTGGCGCTGCTACCACAATACTCCTCGCATCCAAAATGGGCCTTCCCATCTCTACTACCCACTGTCTTGTAGGCGCTGTCCTAGGTGTCGGCCTTGCTAGGGGCATGCGTGCACTTAACCTAAACATGCTCAAAGATATTGTTCTCTCCTGGATTATCACCATACCCGCCAGTGCGATCATGAGCATCTTAGTCTTCTATCTATTTAAGACGATATTTGCTCATTTTAGCGGCTAATCCTGTTTGTCTATGGGGATGGTTCAGCTGATTCTTTTTCTCATTTTTTCCTGCGGATAAGCATCTGATTACAGCAGGTATTTTCTTCTTGGATAATAGATCCTATTGTCTGTAACCACTGCTCCCTTCTATTAAGAGCGGGGCATCTAAACGCATTTAAGCCCGATCCTCTGATTATAGGCAAATAGAGGTGCTCTATCTCATAGAGTGTTTCTATATGATCTGAGGTAAAGCTAAGAGGAATACACACAGCATTTTTTCTCTTATCTTTCACTAGCTGTTTACAAAGAGTACTGGTGTAAGGCTGCGTCCATTCTTCCTTTCCAAACTGAGACTGATAACATAGCAAGCTCTCTGCAAAGGAGAAGTGGGCTCGAATCTTATGGAAAGAGTCTTCACACTCGCTCTGATAGACGTCTCCTTGTTGAATAAAAGCCCGTGGCAGGCCATGGGCAGAAAAAAGAAGGTAGGTATCTGCTTGTTGCAAGCTATTTTGCTCTAAAAAGTCTTGGATGCACCCCACATGTGAGGAAATAAATTTCTCATGCGTTGCATACGACCTTATCCAACGAAGTTTTTCTTGCGTATCCTCTGTGAGGTTTTCAGAAAACCACCTAGCAATGCTCCCTGTCGTGGCGTAGCTAAACTGAGGGAATAACGGAAAAACCACGATCTCCTTTGCAGAAGTAGATTCGATTTCTTCAATAAAGCTCTCATGCGTGGCAGAAAGATATCTGTGAAAGGTGAGGAATGGCAAAGACAGCCTTTTTGCGACAGCTCCCGCCATCCACTCGGTATCTTCATAAATGGGAGACTTGCCACCAATAAGAGCATAGTCTCTAGCCACCTGAAAAGATCTTTTTTTAGCGAGACGGCGGAAGAAAAAGTCTTGCAGCCATTTAGGCAATGATGTGCGAATGACTTCTTCATCTGTTAAAAGCATCTGTAAAAATGCAGGGATCTCCCTTAAATTTCTCGGCCCTCCAAAATTGGCAAAGAGCAACAATTGTCTCGGCATACCCTCTCCTTCTCACGTAAATGTAGATTAACTCTACCTTTTTTCAGAAAATTTGTGCTATACTCGAGATTTTCCGGTGTATCAAGTAGGAGAAGAAGATGTCTTTTGGTAAAAGTATTGCGAAAATGGCTGCCTATTTTCTCGTTATCACGCTTCTTATCTGCTCTTGCTCCAGCTCCTCAAAAAAAGGCTCTCTCATAGGGATAGACCCGTCTTGGTATCCCCTTAACAGTGCGGGGAAAGAAAAAAATATTCTAGGCTTTTCTACAGATCTTCTTACAGAAATGACCATTCGAAAGCGGGACAACCTAGCCATCTACACTGCCAGTTGGGACACTTTATTTTCCGGCCTGCAAAGCGATGTATATCAAGCAGTCATTTCCTCACTGCCTCCCTATAACTTCAACACAGACCTCTATGATTTTTCCGATATATACCTGCAAACAGGCCCTGTTCTTATTGTTGCCTTTACATCCAAGACGGAAACACTATCCGATCTGCAAGGTCAAGAAGTAGGCATATTGCTCGGATCCTCCGCAGCTAACAACCTAGAAAAAGTACCCTCTATTATCGTAAGGGAGTATATGGCCATTCCTGATATGCTGCTGGCCTTATCTTCCGGCACTATTAGTGGCGTTGTCTTAGACCTGCTTACAGCAGAATCCTATGTACAGGATTTGTATCTGGGCAGACTGAAAATCCTCTTCCCCGTATTGCAGCAAGAGGGATTAAGACTCATCTCTCTTAAAGGAAAAGCACCGGAGCTTATCTCCGCTTTTAATGAGACGCTAAAAGATCTCAAAAAAGAGGGGAAATACCCCGAGCTGCTGCGCAAATGGAGCCTGGCTAGTTCCGCTCCCTAGATCACTAGAAAATACGACACTTATCGTGTTCACTATATTCTGCTCTTACACACTCGAGCTCCTTAGGGTCTACAGGGTAGCGCTTGATCCCCCATACATGATACGCATAATTGTGGATGGACTGATCTGTAGAAAATATTCCCATGTTAGCCATGTTATAAATGGCATATTTTGCCCACTCCAGCGGTTGTGCGTAGAGCTCTTCCACCTTTTTCTGTGTGTTGTAGTACTCTTGCAGGTCATTTAATACAAAATATCGATCCGGCACATCGGAATACTTTGTCTCTAAAAGAACATGATACAAACTACACAGAGCTTGATGTTCTGCTTCAGAGTCAGCTAAGGAGTGATCTCTGAGAGCATCCACTGCCCGGCGTGTGGGCATGTGATTCATATAGAGATCCCAGGGGTTGTAGGTCCTGCTCTCTTTCAGTTTTTGATTTTCATCCGATGTTTTTCCAAAAGCAAAGGGCCACCATTTATCGGTGACTTGCTGATGCATTTCTATATTAGCACCATCTTCTGTTCCAATGGTTAAAGCGCCATTCATAGCAAGCTTCATATTCCCTGTCCCTGACGCCTCCATTCCTGCGGTAGAAATCTGCTCAGAGAGGTCTGCAGCAGGGATCATAATCTCTGCTTTAGACACATTGTAGTTTTCTACGAAGATCACACTGAGTTTTTGGTTCACATCGGGATCTGCATTAATTTTTCTTCCAATGCAATAAATGAAATGGATGATGTTTTTGGCAATCTCATAGCCGGGCGCTGCTTTCCCTCCAAAAATAATTTGCCTTTTCACCGTTCGTGCAGAAGGATTTGCTTTGATCTCATGGTAGAGCATAAGTGCATGCAAAGCATTCATCAGCTGCCTTTTGTACTCATGGATCCTTTTAATTTGCATATCAAATAATGCATCTTCGCCTAAAGGCTCTGAATAGCTAATAATCCGTCCACTTTCATCTCGCAGTGGATTATTATTTTTGAGAAATTCGATGAGGTTCTTTTTATTTTCTTTTTTTATCTGCAGAAATTCCTCTTGCGTCTGTACATCGTTTGCATGCTTTGAGAGTTCATAGATGTGCTTAAAATCGGTAATCCAAGCGTTACCGATCCTCTTGGTAATAAAATCAGATAACAGTGGATTACAATGCAGCAGCCACCTCCTCTGCGTTACGCCATTTGTCACGTTAAGAAATTTGGTGGGATACATCTCATGAAACTCTTTAAAAGTACATTTTTTCAGAATCTCAGAATGGAGCGCTGCAACGCCATTGACCTTATGAGAGCCGTAGATGGCCAGATGCGCCATTCTGATTTGTCCCCCTTCAATAATGGACATGCGCCTGACACGATCTTCATCACTGGGATACTGTTTGCGGATCGAATTACAAAATTCTAAATTGAGCTTTTCAATAATGGCATACTGCCTTGGGAGAAGATAACGCAAACGATTTTGGTTCCACTCCTCCAAAGACTCCCTCAAAATAGTGTGATTGGTGAAGCTGCAACAACTGCGCACCGTCTCCCATCCCTCCTCCCAGCTGAAGTCGTGGTCTTTGAGAAGGATTCTCATAAGCTCTGGGATAACAAGTGCCGGATGCGTATCGTTGATTTGAATGCGCACCTTATCCGCAAAGGTGGTCATATCGGGGTGGTGACGCAAATAGTGGCTAATGACATCTTGTATGGAAGCGGAAGCGAGTAAGAATTCCTGCTTTAACCGGATCCTCTTGCCCGTTTCGTTGTTATCATTAGGATAGAGCACATCGGTGAGCGCCGTATTCTCTCCGGCTTGATCTATGAATCCTGCATTGAACCTTTGAAGCTGAAAATTGCGAGGCGATTCTTTTGTTGTCCACAATCTTAATGTGTTTACGTTAAATTCAGACTTTTCCTCATAGCCAATGATAGGAATGTCGTACGAGAGCGCTCTGACCTCTTCATAGTCTGTTAAATCCTCTACTTCCACCCCTTTTTTATTTTTTGTAGTAATGGCTCTTCCACAATAATAAACAGATGCTGCGTGCACATCCCTTCTGAATTCCCAAGGGTTTTCATGGAGAAGCCACG
Source organism: Chlamydiota bacterium (assembly GCA_023265495.1). Classification (GTDB taxonomy): domain Bacteria; phylum Chlamydiota; class Chlamydiia; order Chlamydiales; family Rhabdochlamydiaceae; genus JAHFTP01. The sequence continues at coordinate 1,919 of JAHFTP010000048.1, read as the reverse complement.
TATCCGGGCGCTCCACCTGCACACCTTGCCATATCTCTTGATCAAAGATGCCATACTGATACCGCAGTCCGTAGCCAATAGCTGGATATTGTTGCGTAGCCAAAGAATCGAGCAAACAGGAAGCGAGCCTCCCCAGACCTCCATTTCCTAGACCAGGATCTGGTTCATAAACCATCTCTTCTGAAGGAATACGACGCATCTTTTCCATGACCAAGTTCACAAGTTTTGTGGCATGAATATTGGTGATATTATTACCCAATAGTCTTCCCGGCAAATACTCCATACATAGATAGAAAAGCATGCGAGCATGATGTTTTTTATAGGTGTGCGATGTAGCTGTCCAGTTAATCATCAGCTCTTCTCTTAGCGTTAAAGAGAACGCTCTGTAAAACTCTTCCGGATTGGCTTCATCTACCGTCACGCCCATTGTGGTAATCAGATAGTGTTTGATTTTATGAATGAGCATCTCTGCTTGAGATTCTAGATGCATGTACCTCTCCTCGCTAGCGGTCTCTATTATTTCGAAATATAAACAAAAAGCATTTTTTTCTTTTAAGTATTATTTATTTTTTTATCATAAGGATAAAAAAAGAGGGACTCTTTTCATGCAAAACTACGATTTACTTGTGATTGGCACAGGACCTGCCGGAGAAAAAGCGGCTGTAAAAGCGGCTTACTTTGGACATAAAGTCGCCATTATAGAAAAGGAAAAAACTTTTGGCGGAGCAGAAGTAGTAACAGGAACACTTCCTTCAAAAACCCTCAAAGAAACCGCGCTTTATTTTTCAGGCAAATATGAAAAAGGGCTGTTTGGCATAGACCGCGATCTACGGCATGAAGCATCGATGGAAGATTTTATGTTTAGAAAAAATTTCGTTTCCGCGTCCTTTGCAGGAGAAATCTATGAAAATCTTAAACGTCATGAAGTCACAATATATCAGGGAACAGCCTCCTTTGAGGACCCTCATACCATCAAAGTATCTTCCCTAAATAAAGAAGAGTTTCTCCGTGGAGAATATATTATTATTGCGACAGGCTCTTATCCCTATCATCCCAAAAATCTCCCCTTCGACAGCAATAGAGTCCACGATTCTGACTCGATCTTACAAATAAAACGCTTCCCCTCTTCAATTTGTATCGTGGGAGCCGGAGTCATCGGTTGTGAGTATGCAACGATCTTTGCCACGATGGGAACAAAAGTCTACTTGATTAATGACAGAGAAAAAGTTCTTCCCCATATAGATCAGGAAATCGCAAAAGAACTCATCATACAAATGCAAACGGAAGGAATAGAAATTCTATTTAACACTTCTGTAGAAGCCATGACTGTGCCCCCCACAGATAAACAGCCTCTGCAAATCCAACTGCAAAATGGGAAAACTCTTGAGACAGATATGTTTTTATTCGCTGCAGGAAGAAGTGGGAATGTCCAGGCCCTCGCATGTGACAGGGCAGGAATCAAACTAGGCAAAAGAGAAACCATTGAAGTAGATAGTCAATACAAAACCAATATAGACCATATATATGCCGTAGGGGATGTGATAGGCTTTCCGGCACTTGCCAGCACGAGCATGGATCAGGGAAGAGCTGCCGTAGCCCATATATTCCAAACAAAAGATTTAGAGCATCTTCCCTCTTACGTTCCTTATGGAATTTACACGATTCCGGAAGTGTCTATGGTGGGAATGACAGAAGAAGAGGCGATCAGTGGAAAGGTCGATTACTGCCTGGGAAAAGCCTACTATACCGACATGGCCAGAGGAAAAATCATGGGAGCCAAGGGTGGATTCCTCAAACTCGTCTTTACTAAAGATGACCTCAAAATTCGTGGAGTACATATTATAGGACATATCGCTTGTGAGCTGATCCACTATGGCCTGCAGCTAGTGGAGGCAAGACGCTCTCTTTATGACGTCATA
>JAHFTP010000220.1 GCA_023265495.1 Chlamydiota bacterium | reverse complement strand
CCATCTATAGGGCCAAAGTGCTTGTAAATGTCTGCAAAGGCATTTTGCGCCTGCCTGCTGTCAGAGAGGTCTGCAGAGAAAGTGGTGGAACTAGTGGATAGAGGGAGTGCGGTAGCGCCTTCCTTTGCCAAAAGTGTACATAAGGCTTTGCCAATGCCGCCGGTACCGCCCGTTACAGCAAAGATTTTTCCTTGCAGGGATGCTTGGCTCCCATTCTTTTTCCTAGGCATGATCCCGGGAAGGCGCATGATCTGCTCGGCGATAAATAGGTCGAGCTCTGTCGTGATTTTGATGTTGTTTTCTTCTCCCTCAACAATGCGTATGGGGTGGCCAAGGCGCAGGGCGAGTTGGCAGTCGTCGGAGCAATCTTGCAAGCCATCTTCCATCGCTTTTTGATGGGCTTGAAGGATGAGAGGGTAGGAAAAACTTTGCGGCGTCTGTCCTCGTTTAAACTCCTTTCTCTTCGGGATGGAGTCGATGAAATCTCCCTCTTCAGTATGAATGATTGTATCGGCAGAGGCAATGCAAGTATCTACAGCTCCCGCGCTAATGACATTGCTAATATTTTCTAAGAGGATCCTTTCGCTGACAAAGGGGCGGACAGCATCGTGGATAACGACAAAGTCTGTCTTTGGAGAGCAAGCCAGCAACCCAAAATAGGAGGATTCTTGTCTCGTGCTGCCACCCGATACCACGGCAAAACAGGGGGGGTATCCTTCTTTTAAGAGGGTTTCTTGTACATGAGATACCCACTCTTCGGGGCAGACGAGAACAATTTCTTTGAAAATGCGTAAAGAAATACATGCATCTATCGTGTGGAGATAAATGGGTTTTCCAGAAAGAAGATGAAATTGCTTAGGAAGCTCGCTACCCAGCCTCTGTCCTGATCCCCCCAGGAGAAGGATAGCGCTGATCTTGTATTCGGAAGGAGAATTATTTAACATATAGGGATTTTTTTTCTATTCTTTCTATTGAGCTTAAACCATAAGTGATTTACATTTTCTTGTCTTGCCTAAGTAGCTCAACTGGCAGAGCAACGCATTCGTAATGCGGAGGTTGTAGGTTCAATTCCTGTCTTAGGCATTTTTACTAACAAAAATCCATAAGGTATTGGGTCCTTTACCTGTCATGGATAGTTTGGCATCGTTCTTCGCATAAACTGATCAAACAGCGGAACAGTAAAGGCAATATACCCATATGACGGGCTGTAAATCATGCCTTTTTTCATTAAATTGGCCCTTGTTGAGCTAAGAGCCGACACCTTAACATGGCACTTATCAGCAATATCACCCGCTTTATAAGGACCTTCACCCAATTCAGCCATTGTTCTTAGAAAATTTCTTTCTCCTGGTGTTAGCCGATCAAATCTGACTCGAAAAAAATTATTATCAAGTTGGTTAATAACCTCTTGTGTAGCCAATTCCACAATGGTGTAGGTAATGGGACTTGACTTGGCCTTATTCCATGCTTTATATCCCCACTCCTGGAGGAAATAAGGGTATCCCTGTGTCATCTCATAGATTCTTTCGAGAGCTTTTTCTTCAAAATCAACTCCAGCAGCGAGTGCCGGGTCTCTTAGTGCTTTGTAAGTATCTACCTTTGATAGTTCTCCAATATTTGGAAAATTAAATAACCGTTCAGCATAAGATTTAGACTCTCCTGCAAGTCCCGGTAAAACTGGAAGTCCTGCACCAATAAGCAAAAGCGGTAGTTGCCGTTGCTGGAGCTTGTGCATAGCCATGATCAACGCTCCAAGTTCTCTTTGCGACAGATATTGTATTTCATCTACTAAAATAGCAATGGTGCAACCACTAGCTAAAGCCGCCTCTCCAACAGCGACTAAGAGTTGTGGTAAATCAATCTCAATGTCTCCACTGTCGGCAGATCCTAGTTCCGGTTCGATGTCTAGGCTAATCGAAATATCGCCATAGGCTATCCTAAGAGATCCTATAAAACCTCTAAGCACAGAAAGCGCTCTTTTTGCCTTATTGCCAGCGTCTGCCATCCGATCAAGGTTGTATAGCAAAGTGCGGAGATAAGGAGCTAATAATGCACCCAGTGATTTATCCTCGTGAGCTTCTATAAATATTATTTTATATCCGAGCTCTTCGGCCTTTTTTTGGATCTCGACAAGTAAAACGGTCTTTCCAACTCCGCGAAGACCCGTCATTAAAAAGCTTTTCTCCGGCTTGCCGCTTTTAATTCGACCCAAGAGAATTTCTGCCTGCATAAGAGTAGTATCCCTTCCGACTAATTCGGGAGGGGGTGCGCCAGCGCCCGGTGAATAGGGGTTTTTTAGTGGATCCATTTTTAGCTCTTTGTAGTTATAGCTGGTTATAGTGAGTTATAGCAAAAACTTGCTATAACTGTCAATAACCTTGTATAACTTGTGCGGTTGAATAGTTCTGAATAGGTCTTGCTACCTCCTCTGGTCTGTTTGTATCCGAAACTTTCTACATATTAGGCGCTTATTCTAAATAATTAACCTGTGATGCTGTATCTAATTAACTAATGCTTAGCTTGTTAGTTGTATTGCGGTGGTGAAGGAGCGGTTAGAAATTCCAGTCGAGTCGTATATCAGCTTCTTGCGCGGTATAGCTTTCTCCTACTTCTGCTAAGTATTTTAAGGAAAGCATAAATCCATTTTTGAAGTTGAAGGCCAGATCAGCTCCTGGGGAGAATAGATTCCAAGTTCTATTAAAGGTCCACACGGTGAAATTGTGATCTATGCCGGTAAAGTTGGCTGTATAATCTCTATTGCCAAAAGGGGTGAGGTTGATCCAGCTGAGCCACAGCGTGGGAGCAAAGCATCCATCATGGAAGGCAATGGTCCTCGATAACTGGACGCCAAGCTGTGAGCGCAAGTATTTTTCTGTTTTGCTGTCTACATCGAGGTTAAAGCTGGAGGCCCCTGTTTCTTCAAAGGCATTTTCATGCAGGAAGAAATAGTCGAAGTTGGCAAAGGGCCTCACCACATATTTTTTCCAGGGATAATTATACCCTCCACCTAGATGGGCATTATGTTCATAGCCCGGGTGTTTGCTATGAGCATGGA
>JAHFTP010000219.1 GCA_023265495.1 Chlamydiota bacterium | reverse complement strand
AGTTATTCAAAGAGCTAGGCAACATCACAAAACGTCAATTTTGTATTCATAGCATGGATGGTGGTACTGATCATGTTTCCATAGGGGGTAGAGAGGGTAGAGAGGGTAGAGAGGAGGGTAGCGCAGGATACCAAAAAGTTCACCTTTTGCATGAGGATGGAGTGTTTTACATTCTTTACCGTATGCAGCCTCCCGCGCCGGAGAAGAAAAAAGCCTCCTCTCCTCATCCTCTAGTTGGCAGCTTGAGCGCCGAGTTTCCTTGGTACAGAGATATGAGCGCCTCTCCCAAAGGATCTTTCTATCTATCTGTCGCTCTACTCTACTTAGAAGATCTATTCCATACAGAAACAGATGCCAAGGCCGCCTATGCAAAATTAACCTCAGATGGGCTGTCGAAGAGCTCTACAGAGGCTATTATAGATTTTTTCACCTATTGCTCTGAAGCTAAAATTCCTCCCACGGTAGATGGCTTCTTAGGGAGAAATCCCCATCTAAACAATATGAGCCTCTTTTTACGACGCAGGCTATGTGAAAAATTACAGGCTGGTAGCCTAAGCGATGGAGAAGTAGAAAAAATCAAAAAAGGTCAAAATCCGGATATGGAATCCCCCGTTGCAGAGCTCTTATTCACGGAGCTAAGCAACATCATGAAGCGTCGATTTTTTATTCACAGCTTCGATACGGCCACACGTACTTCTCGTGTTTCCGCCCCAAAGGGTAAACCGGGAGGCCAGGGAGCTCATCTTTTCCATGAAGACGGAGTCTTTCATATTCTCTATCGGGAAACCGAGCTAAAGAAATCTGTGCTAAGAGGTTAAAGAAACTTTATGACTGCAATTGCCCATTTTACAGAAGTAGATAACAATTCGGCAAGCGGTGCGAGATGCAAAAGGGAGGCGCTAGCTTCACTCCCTCTTCATTACGAAGCTACCCACAAGGTATTTGCAGACGGACTTCGGAAGCTCGTGCAAGACAATTCAGGTGTTTTTTGCATTAACATAAGCGCTGCCACCTATCCGAAGGGATATATTCCTTCTGAAGATTTCCTTAAGAGCAAGGCCCGCTATTACCGGGAGAAGTACGGGATATATATAGAGCTGGCTCCTATGGATTCCTTGTCAGATGCCTTAACAGGTCTTAGGGGGCAAGAAACACACCCCCCCTACGTAGGAGTCATGGTTACCTATCCGGAATCGAAGCATATCACTCCTTTGTTACTGAAAATAGGAAAACAAGGATACAGAATCGTTGTGGAACAGTGTCTATGTATGGATGTGATGCAGAATACGGATCTAGGTAGGCTAGAGGAATTCATACAAATGCAATATAAAATCACCCCATCCCAAATCATCAGAGCGCTGGAACATCATCGCCAAATAGACTTCCACTCGTGTAGGACCGGAGGACTTCTCCTCCTTAGAAATACACTGCTAGATTTACAGTCTTCAGGAAGAACAGAGCTCTTTATGCCTGCTTCTAGCTCTCCAAGTATCCCCTCTTCAGGTCTACGCACTCGCTTCGCTCCCAAGAAATACGACCTAAGCCTCCCCCCTCAGTGGACCTATGGAGAACAAATTTTTTTCGGTAAAGATACAGGCCCGATTATTAGAGACCTCTATAGCAAACAAGTGAAAAAACGAACATCCCCGCGATCTATTGCCTCTTTCAGAGCCTCCCACACAGAAAAACTACAATATAGGGCGACAATCACAGCCTCTGATGATTTTTCCCCATGGCTAAGGGATGTCCCCGAAGGAATAGACCCCAAAAAATTGGAAAGTGTAATAGAGGTGCATATACCGGCCAACACCTACTTACAAAAGAAAGCCATGCGCTGGGCACTGTTAACGTAGTTATCCGGAGACCTTATTCTGTTTTCCGTAGCAGAGCAGCACGGGACATGGCGCCTCTTTGATTATCTTCTGTGCAAAGAAACTCATCGCTTTTCTTGATTTCTCAGGTTTCTTTGACGCCCCCATAACAATAAGATCAAATTTCCCCTTATCTAGCATATCCATCACACAGGAATAAAGAGATCTGCCTCGTACGAGTTTTAACTCTACGGGAATCTGCATATCCCTTACTACGGCTTCAGCAGAATCAAGGGCCACTTTTGCTAGTTCTTCTCTATGGCTCATTTTGGCATCTAAAGGAAGGGAATAAGGGATTTCAATCACATGCAGCACTGTGATCGTAGCCCCATGACCTTTAGCCATCTCCCCTGCCATCTGGATGGCACCCGTTTGATCCGGATAACCAATAGGAACGAGGATATTTGTTACGGAAAGAGGTTGGTATTCGATCACTTTCACCTTTTCTATGGCAAGCGATCCTGTAGAAACCATTTTACTCTTCCTTCTGTAGAGTAGATACATAATGATGCCAAAAGACATCCAGCTGAGGCCTAAAAATCTTCCATCAGGCTTTGTTATGACAACAAGGCACCATACGCTAAAGGTAGCTAAAGCCCCAACAATGGCAGAAATAGGAAGAGAGTATTTCCCAATGGGTATGTTAAATTTGATTCTAAATGGCCTTGGGTGATCCGGTTTTTTGATCCTCAGCACAAGTAGCGACATGTGAGCAGAAAAAAAGGCGATCATCGCCCCAAAGTTATATAAGTCGGCGAGGAAGCTCATCTGTCCCCTGCTCCATATCACAACAGAGGAAGAGAGAACCGCAAAAAAGGAAAGCGCAGCGATAGGTGTTCTAAACCTGGGATGGAGCTTATAGAAAAAGCGGGGAAGCTGGTAATACTCACTCATATTATAGGAAAGCCTGGATGCGCCGACGAGTCCTGCATTAGAGGCGACAAAAAGCAAGATCGCTGCGAGAAGGCCAAGCCATGGCGCTAATACCTGAGAGCCAAAGGGAAGAGATTGTACAATGCCTGCAATGGGATCAAGGACGTATTTTGTGCCAAGATCCCTTGGGTCCATCGCCGACAGCGCTACGAGAGATATGCCTAAATACATAGCCACAAGAACAAACATCGTGAGTACAACAGCCCTGGGGACAATCTTTGAGGGTTTTTTTGCCTCGGATCCGAGCTGAGCTATCGATTCAATACCG
>JAHFTP010000218.1 GCA_023265495.1 Chlamydiota bacterium | reverse complement strand
TCTACACATCACAGCCATGTATTTGATGATTTTCGAGGAAAGATTGCAGCTGTAGTAGCAGATGGTGACTCGCAGATAGGGTTGGAGTCCACGGTCATTAGCTTGCTGGGGGAGGTTCCTTTGCTTCTTAGGCCGGGGTCTATCACTAAAGAGCAGATCGAAGAGGTATTAGGTAGGCGGATAGAAGTGGCTGGCATCGATAAAATGGCTGGGGGCGCAGTTGTTTCTCCCGGTATGAAGTATAGACACTATGCTCCTGATGCTGAAGTTAAGGTATTTTTTTCTATCGACACCATAAAAGAACATTGCCTGGCAGATAGCGGTAAAAAAAGGATGTTTTTTTCTTTTGAGCGCATGGAGCTTAGTGAAGAATATGGAGATCACTTCATCGTGTCTGCCCAGAACTTGTATGCTACATTGCGCCTCGCTGATAGAGAGGGATATGAAGAAATAGTGGTTTTCTGTGACGAGACTATGCGAAAAGAGGCTGCCTTCATGAATCGCCTTTTGAAGGCAGCAGAGACTATTTCTTAGCGAATAAAGGTGATGATCAATTCAAACACCACAAACAGCAACAAGAAAGAGAGCAATATTTTCCCGCCGGGGATCTGTTGATGCATGAGGCTGTACCCATGAAAATATCTTCCAGACCATACCATAAGAACGGGCATAGCGCCGAGGAGCAGTGCAACGCCTATGCCGCCGGCATAGCTCAAAGACTCTAAGAAGATCTGTGGATTGATAAGAGATATAATCATGGGTAGGACGAAGACGATAGCGCAGAGTCCTAGTTTCTTTATCCCTTTTTTCTGTATTTTGCAGCCATCTGCTAGGAAGTCGACGTACGCTATGGATATGCCAATGAAGGAAGTGGTTAAAGCAAAGAAGGCAAAGGCTTGTCCTACTTGGTGAAGGCTTGTGCTGCTCGCTAATTTCCCGAGGGGCTCTACGGCATTTTCTCCTTGCTTTAGTGCCTGAGCAAGGCCACCGGATCCCTCCAGAGGGATGATCCCTAAGATTAGAAATTGCCATACAAGATAAATCGCAAACGGAATCGACGTGCCAAAAATGATGGCAAGGCGCATTTTTTTGACGTTGCGGTTGAGATAGGTCATCAGAGTAGGGATAAGACTTTGGTAGCCAAAAGCGGTGAAAACAACTGGAAGTGCAAGCCATGCTTTGGGGAAGTCTATGCGCAGGAGTAAAGACGGCTGAATATGGGAAATGGAGGTGTAGATAAAGGCCAGGTACGCGATAGCAATGCCGGCCATGAGAATGATGTTGAGTCTATCTACCCAGAGCGTTCCTAGATACACTGCAGGAGCAAAGGCTAATGTATAAAAGATCAATCCAAGAGAGTAGGGAATGGTATTATTGCTTATCTGCTCGACGACAGAGCCGCCGCCGGAGATATGCGCGATCATCAAACAAGTAAAAAGGAAAAGATATAAAACCCAGCAACAGGCTTTGCCCCATCTGCCAAGGAGTTTAGCTGAGAGCGTGATGAGGTTGGCTTCGCTTGGCATCCAAATGCAAGCTTCTAAGATAAGAAGGCCTGTAGTTAGCATAAATAGCCAGCAGACAGAGTAGACGATCAAGGAGGGGAGGAATCCGCCCGCCGCGGTGGCAACCGGCAGTGCTAGCATGCCGACGCCTATGCTTGTTCCTGCAATCAGGAGTATGGCGCCAAAGAGATGGCCAAACGTATGGACTATATGCATAGGATCTATTTCCTCCTTTGACTAAAACCTTTTTTCTACAGGATTTCACAGATTAAAAAAAAGGGTTTATTTTTTCTCCTGCAGGGAAGAGAGCCCTCCTGCATGTATCGTCACAAAGAAAGAACCTTGGAAGGGATCTCCTTTTTTATCTACTAGGGGGAAGTAGACAGCTTCCATGCAGGCAGACTTGATAAAAGGAAGGGAGAGTTTTGTAAAAAACACCTTTTCCCATAGGTTCCATACAAGCTTTTGCAGCAGGCTTACGTTGTTTCCTAAGGTGGACATGGACTGTATGGGGAAGGTGTTTTTTTTCTCCACAGCAAAATAATCAGAAGATAAAGAGTCGACAAGGCAGATGTTTTGCACTCCTAGGCCGTTGAGAAGAGGAGAGAATCGAAGAACTCTAGCGCGAATACAGACCATATCGCCATAGAGGTAGTATCTACTTGAGTGGTTGCTGTGGATGGGAGTGAGGATGACTTCATAAGTAGGAAGAGATTGTCTTTGGAGGGAAGAGGCTGGATTTTTCCACTCGATTTCTTGATGCCCCGTAGTTCCGGATAGACAGACTTTCATAATGGGAGTGTCTTCTGTGAACCGGTCAAATAAAGAAAGAGAAAGCTCTGCCGCAGAGAGAAAGATACTCAGAGAAATAACAGCCCACAATAAGTAAGAAAAGGCTTTTATCTTTACTACAAGCTCAAGGCAAAACAGGGCAATAGCCCCTGCACAGAAGAGTAGATATCCCCTTTCTGTAAGCATAGAAGCGGAGATTTCTGTGGCTTGGGCTAAGAGCAGAAAAAATAGTACATACAAAAAAAAGCGGCCCCACCGTAGTAGAGACGACTTTTTTTTAGCATAAAGGAGAGCCCTTATGCAGAGGAAAAAGAGCATGGTCACACAGATAAGGCCTAACATCTTAGTCGAATTGGACGAGTTTTAGCCCAATAATGCCTATAATAATTAAGGTAATGGAAATGAGCCGTATAATGTGGTAGGAGTCTCCGAAGAAAGCAATGCCACAGATGACGGTGCCTGCAGCGCCGATCCCTGCCCATACGGCGTAGGCGGTGCCAAGAGGTATTGTTTTCATCGACTGAGACACGGAGAAGAAGCTCAGCACAATGAATACCACAGTGATAATGCTGGGGACTAGTTTTGTAAACCCTTCACTGAATTTCAAAGCGATAGTAAAGCAGATTTCAAAGAAGCCTGCTAATAGTAAAAACATCCAAGAGATCGACATGATTTGCACCTTATCAACAAAATAGAGCACCCCTCATAGGGTGGACTAAAGTGTCTCAAGATAGCTGCGTGCACGGTAAAAGGCAAGAAAGAAAATGTAAATGGGTTGTTTTTCAGGCTGTGGAATAA
>JAHFTP010000001.1:38987-39631 GCA_023265495.1 Chlamydiota bacterium | reverse complement strand
CCTGTCATGGTGCCTACCGTGCTTCTAGGATTTTTCCCCGTTGTCTTTTGCTCTATGGCAATCGTAGGGGATATCCCTTCAATCGACTCCGCTGCAGGTTTGGGAAAGTCCCCGATATGTCTTCTTGCGTAGGTAGAGAGGGATTCTATGTATCTTCTTTGTCCTTCCATATAGATCGTATCAAAGGCAAGAGATGACTTCCCGGATCCGGAGACCCCCGTAAAAACAATAAGTTGATTTTTTTTTAAAGTGAGGTCTACACTTTTAAGGTTGTGGACTTTTACTTTCTTGAGGACGATCGATCCTTGTTGCATAGCTCTTTATCAAAGAAATAGTTTATTTCATCTTATTCAGAATAAGCTACTGCGGCAATAAATTACATAGAAGAGTTGACTTTTCGATGTAAATGTTTTTTTCGATTTTATTAGCTTAAGATAATCTTAAGATTTGGTAAAATGCCCCTAGGCAAAATACACTGGTTTATTAACTTATGCATATAAGAGCAGATTTATCTTTACTTTCTAAAGCGCTAGCAAATGTTAGTGATAAGGATCGCTTTATTATGAAGCGCGAGGGGGAGAGGTTTTCCTGTCAGGTAGTATCTTCCTGGTGGGATTGGGTGCCTGATTGGATCAGATGTATCG
>JAHFTP010000001.1:0-38977 GCA_023265495.1 Chlamydiota bacterium | reverse complement strand
CGAAGGTGAAAAAGCAAAATACAGATACAATGCAATATTTCTATGAGGTCTTTGGCAAGGAACGGGTCGGTCAAATTTCTCTGCGCTATAACCTGGATTTAAGTAGAAAATATAAGTATGGACAAAGCCTAACCAGAAAGGAGTGTCGGTTATTATTTCTAGGAGTAGGCGACGTGCGCAAAGATGATGTAGACGCCTTATTCCAGAAAATACAAAAAGGGGAAATAGAACCTAGTTTTGCTAGGACAAAAGTAGAGACACTCTCTCGAGATTTTTCTCATGTGCGTAAAGTAGAAGACCTCAGTAAGGAGCAGATGGATGAGCTCATGGATCTGTTGGTGCCTTTTGAAAAAATAGAAGATATTTTCCTGCAAAGAGTTCCTCGCATGGGTCTGTTTCTAAATAGGTCTGATTCGATAGAGGGGCGGATGCATAGAGTTTTTTTTCTTGAGCAGATGAGAAGAGATCCTCACTTTGATGATACAGCTTGGACTGTACGATTTATGAAAAGAATAGCAGATGATCGTCTTCCTTCAGGTGTGATGGTCTCCCATCCGCAGGGATATTTTACTACCTATGGTCACATCAACCAAGGGGGGTGTTACAAGCTGCTTTTAAAAGCTTGTACCAAGAAATCTGAGCATTTTCGCTCTACCATTGCTTATTTAAGCACCAGAGATATGCATCGTGACGTGCAATCTGCCTTAGATGACATACAGCCAGAAATAGGGGTCAGAGGTCGAGATGCCACATTTGCAAGGACAAAGCAAATGTTAGAAGATCCGAATATCGGCTATGTAGAATCCCCTGCAGAAGAAGTGGATGTTGTAGGTTATAGCCAGGGGGGAGCCAACTGCCAATATGATGCCATTTCCTTTTTTACTAGAGTAGCTAAGATCACAACGATTAATGCTGTCGGCATTGATAAAAGAGCGATGGATAAGTTTGCTGAATTAACAAGCAACAGTTCTCACAAAAAAGTCGTCAAGCACATTGCAGATATTGACGACTTTGTTCCAGATATTGGAGATGGTCACCTGGGAGTTTTTTGCGATCCCAATAAAGTTTTTGTTCAGTATGTTGCCCTGTGTCTCGAAGGGCACATTGTAGAAGGTGATCACATAGAAAGGTGCATAGCTCCGAGGAATCTATTTGAAGCTACCTACCAACTTGTTATTCAATCCTTTCTCTCCGCCCATCCGAGGGAGACAACTGCTTTGCCTCACACGAGATACCAGCTAGATAACCAGCGCAACAAGGCACAGGTAGAAAGGATCCTAGCTAATCATCTAGACCCTCGCCGTCATAGATGGGAAAAGTGGAGACGATTGGTAGCCCATACGGTAGACCTTCCTACACTCCTTCCTAGGCTAGAGTCTCTCTTTCCTAGCCTGATGGGAAGAGGCGATCTTAGCTAATGTTTTCTAGTTTGCCCGGTATAGCCTTAGGATTCGTGATCCTCGATACTGCGAGGATAGTGAGGAAGCTCAAGGCAAATGCAGGGATGATGGGTGGAACCTGTAAGTGATATACTTGGTTGATGTAAGGCCATAGGGCCGCTGTAGACCCTCCTGCTAAGATTCCACCCCATGCTCCAAACTTATTTGTTTTCTTGGAATACAAACAAAGAAGGATCACGGGTCCAAAGGATGCTCCGAGTCCTGACCAGGCGTAGAAGACAAGCGAGTAGATCGTGCTTACTTTGCCGTAGGCGATGCCAAAGGCCAGCAGTGCTACCAGGATAATTCCTATCCTAGACACTAAGAGCAGCTCTTTTGTGGAGGCGTTTTTGTTAAAGACTTTTCTGTAAAAATCTTCAGTCAGAGTGGAAGAAAGGACAAGCACTTGCGAGCTCATGGAGTTGATCGTTGTTGCTAGTATGCCGCAAAGGATGAATCCTATAAGGAAAGGGTGAAAGTTCTGCCTTACCATGGCAATGAAGAGTTGTTGAGGGTCATCAAGTGGAGTGGTGAAGTAGGCAATACCCACGAGACCGACTAAAACAGCAGCGCCTAAGGAGAGGACCATCCAAGTCATTCCCACCCATTTGGATTTACGGATCTCTTCCGTCTTTTTTATTCCCATAAATTTGGTGATGATATGAGGCTGGCCAAAATAGCCGAGGCCCCATCCGAGCATTTCACATAGGATCAGCCATAGGCTCTTATAAGACAAGTCGGGGAAAAGAGAGGTGGGCAAGTGTTTAGCGCTTGCTGCGTGAAAGAGGGAGGAAAGGCCTCCTACCTTAGGAAGGAGGTAGAGGGGGACAAACAAAATCACCCCTAGGAGAAATATTCCTTGGAAGAGGTCGATCCATGCGAGTGTGAGGTATCCCCCAATAAATACATAGGGAATGACAAGGGCAATGCCTAAGAAAACACCGAGGAAGTAGTTGATCCCAAAGAGAGTCTCTAGGAGGATGCCGAGGCCGACGAGCCCTGCCGACAAGTAGATCGTATAGAATACGAGGGACATGACTGCAGTGAAGATGCGAATGGTTCCTGAGGTGTCGGAGAGCCTACTTTCAAAAAAAGAGGAGAAGGTCAAACTATTATATTTTTCTGTCGATACACGGATTTTTGTGGCGACAAGCTGCCAGTTTAAGAACATAAATACAGTAAGGCCAATGGCTGCCCAACTTTTAAATATTCCATCAGTAAAGATAAGAGCCGGATAGGCCAGAAATAGCCAGCTGCTCATATCACTTGCATGTGCGGACATAGCAGTGAGCCAATAGTTGAGGGAACGGCTTCCCAAGATAAAATCGGAGGAAGAGAGGTTTTTTCGATAGGAGGAGAACCCTATGAGAAAAAGAAGAGAAAAATAGAGGATAATAGCAGATAGCTCATACAAACCCATGGGAATACCCTAAACTTAAGAAATGGGAAATAAAAAGGACATATGAAGACAGTTTTTTGTTTTTTAGTCCAGCAAATAGTTCCTAGGAAATCGGAGAAAACTATCTACAGCTGAATAGAAATTCACGATTGACGGTCTATCAAGTCAAGATTTTTCTCCTTGTTGTCTTTAGCTACGGGTTTTGTTTCCAGTGTTTTTACACCGTGTGCTCTCTTGTGCAATTATAGCAAGAGCAGGTACTATGGCTATAACTGCAAGTCTGTTTGAGGGGTCATGAGAACGAGAACGAAAATCATCTGTACGATGGGTCCGGCAGTAAGTAGCTATGAGAAGATCCTTGCACTCATCGATGCTGGGATGAATGGTGCGCGGCTAAATTTCTCGCACGGCTCTTATGAAGAGCATCTGGCAGTGATCAAAAATCTTAAGAGAGCAAGGGAAGAGAAAAAAACTTCTTTAGCTATTATTTTGGATACAAAAGGCCCTGAGCTTCGCATCGGGAAGATGCAAGCAGACGCTCTTCCTGTTGAAGTAGGGCAAAGGCTCCGTCTAGTCAAAGACAAGGTCCTAGGAGATGTCGTCCATATACAGCTCGTCCCCGCTATGGCCATAGATGCACTCGATGTAGGAGTCAAGGTCTTATTCGATGATGGGTATATCATCTCCCACGTAGTGGAAAAAATGGGGGACTCTGTTGTTGTTGAGATCGAAAACAGGGGAATTTTAAAAAGCAATAAAGGGGTGAATATCCCCGGCGTGCAGATCAATCTCCCTGCTATGACAGGGCAAGATAGGCAAGACATATCCTTTGGCTGTGAGCATGATATTGATATCATTGCAGCATCCTTTATTCGCTCGGCAGACCATGTCTTAGAGATCAAACGTCTTTTAGTGGAAAAGGGCAAATCAGACATCCATGTCTGGGCTAAAATTGAAAATAGTCAAGGTGTACAAAACTTTGAAAGTATTGTGCAAGTGGCTGATGGGATCATGGTTGCCAGGGGAGATCTAGGCGTTGAACTCCCTTTAGAACAGGTCCCTAGCCTGCAAAAGATGATGATCCGCAAATGCTATCACACGGGCAAACCTGTGATCACCGCCACGCAGATGTTGGAGTCTATGATAAAAAACCCAAGGCCTACACGAGCTGAAGTGTCAGATGTAGCCAATGCCATTTACGACAGCACCTCTGCCGTTATGTTATCAGGGGAAACAGCAGTAGGTCTGTATCCAGTAGAAACGGTGCAAATCATGAAAAAAATTATCGAGCAAGCCGAGGGCAACTTCAACTACAAAGACTTTTTTTCTCATGATGCCCACTCCAACTACCACGACGTCTCTTCTTCGGTTGCACAGGCGACGGTGAGAACGGCGTATAGTGCGAGTGCAAAAGCGATCTTTGCTTTTACAAGTACCGGTTCAACAGCTAGGCTCATCTCCCGCTATCGCCCTGAGATGCCCATCGTGGCGCTCAGCCCTAGTAAAAAAACGTATCAGCAGTTAGCTCTTAGCTGGGGGGTATTTCCCGTAGATCCGATGCCTTGCCGCAATATCCAAGAAGCTTTTTCTGCCGTTTCTCAGTTTTGTTTGAAAAACGACATCGTTCGCTTCGGGGATCTTGTCGTTGTCACAGCAGGATCTCCGTTTGGCATTTCCGGTTCTACCAATATGATGATTGTGGAGAGTATTGGAGATGTTCTTGTCCGCGGACACCCCGGACATGGAAAAAGGATCCACGGAAAAGTGCTCATTGCCCTCTCCGTTGATGGAGACAGCACCTTTTCTGCAAAAGATAAGATCGTTGTTATATCCCGATGTGATGACTCCTACCTTCCTCTACTCAAGCATGCAGCAGGTATCGTCTTGCAAAACCATCCCGATGACATCCTATCTGAAAAGCACGCACTCCTGCTAGCAAAGACCTTGGATATCCCTATGATTAGTAGGGCTCAAGGAGCTGTTACCTTGCTGCAAGAAGGGCTCCTTGTCACATTAGATCCCAAAAAGGGGATTGTCTACAAAGAATCCCTAGCCGGTGATGAGGTCAGTTAAGAGTAGTTGGCTAAGAATTGGTCTAAGTATTCAATAGTCATTTTTAAAGCTGTGTTAGTGGCTATTCTTTGCATGGTAGGGTGCATTTCCGGAATGTTGGTAAGGTCGATAATCCCTTTTTTGAAATAGCCTTCCTGTTTTCCTATTTCGCTGTGATAGTTGCCTAGGAAATCAATCATCGATTGTGCGAGTTTTTCCAGCTCTTTTTGTGTGGGGCTGTAACTGGTTTTTCTCTCCATTTTTTCGTAGTAATCGCACAGTTTGCTTCTGATGCGACTGTAGTCCTTGAACCACTTGCTGGATTCATAGTTGCGAGACGGGACTCTTGCTGTAGACATAATCTTTCCTCCTCTTCTATTTTTATTATTGTATTATTTTATATATTAATCAAATAGTATTTTACTGCATTGTTTCGATAATTTACGTAATCTTCTAACAATGGTTGTGTTAATTATCTAAAAACTGACGTAGTTGGAAAGAAGGGAAAGGGAGGTGATAGCAGCCGTTTCTACGCGTAGAATATTCGTATGTAGTTTTACTCCCATGCAGCCCAGCACATTTTTAAGAAACTCTGTTTCAGAAGGATGAAATCCTTTTTCCGGGCCGATGAAGATGACAAACTCTCTTTCTTGCGTCTTTTGTGCTTGCAGAAGGGTAAAGAGGGGAGGAGCATCAGGGGAGGTATCTCCAAAGAGGAGATGGCCAGGGATCTTTTTCCATGCGGGGCCTAAAGGTGGAAGGAAGTGGAATTTAGGTAGATACGTTCTTCCACATTGTTTGAGTGCGGAGATGAGAATCTGCTCGAGCCTCTTTTTTTGAGAAGGAGAAAAAATGTCTCGTTCACTCATTTTTCCGGGGAAGAGCCACAACTCGGTAACGGAGAGCTCTACGGCTTTTTCTACGATAAGTTCTAATTTGGCAAGTCTTGGCATGGCTTGCGCTAAGATGAGGGAAAATGGCTCGGGGGCAGTAGTGATCACTTCTGTAAGCAGAAGGGATGCAGAGTGCTTGTCAAGTGAAACGAGCTCAGCGTGGGCGATCTGACCCTCTCCATTGATGAGCTCCACGAGTTCCCCCTTTTTTATGCGCATTACATGATGGAGATGGTGAAATTCTTGTTCTAGTAAAGAGGTCTTTGCCCCCTTCGTGAAGGGCTCTTTTAGAAAAAAACGTTCAGCTGGCATGGGATATGACCTCAAATAGAATAGCGGACAGGTTGTTTCGGGGTAGATCAGGAGCTAGGTGAAAGAGGTTTTCCAGGCTATAGACTTTAAACGAGGAAAGACCGAGAAAATGCTTTTTTAGAGCATCGCTGGAGGTAAAGTTAAATACCAGCTTAAATCGGTAGTCTTTGATAAAGAGGTCCTTTTCTTGGGCATAGACGACCTTTTCAAAGCTCTCATCGATGGGAGTATCTGCAAAGGATGTTGGAAGAAAGACCGTAATGAATTCATGCGGATAGATCTTGCGAAAAGTGGGTAGAGAGGCCAGAAGAGCTGATGTTTCTTCTATGTCCGAAGGAAACAAGATGGCTATGCTTTCAAAGCGAAACGCTTTTTTGATAACTCCAGGGACTTGTTGCTTCCAGCGGTTATGTTGCCATAGCCACTGGTCGGGAGTTCGTTTAATGCTCTCTTCCAGCTTGCTAAGGCAGTAGTTCATGAGTCTGGGTATTTCTTCTTCCAAAGGTTTGGTTTGATCTGGCCAGATAGGATCAGAATAGTGGATCCTATATTTGTCATTTTCTCTCACCGTTGTGGCCACAAAAATAGGACAATTACTCCTATAAGATAACAGTGCTGCAATGGGAGACGTCCACGCTTTCCTTCCTAAAAAGGGGCTGCTATATCCACTGTCGGGCATGCCTTGGTCTCCTACGATGCCGAGGAATTTCCCCTGTTTTAGCGCGCGGAGCCCTTCTTTAATTGCTTGTTTAGGGGGAATGATTTTTCCTCCCCATTTTTCTCTGATAGATAAGATCCAATCATACAAGATCTTATTTTTGATGGGGCGCCCAATGGCAACGCCCGACATACGGGACGTTCCCTCGAGGAATAGCACTTCCCAATTGGCTTGATGGCCACAAAAGAAGATCACCCCTTTGCCCTTTTCTAGGATTTTTGTTGCGGGCTCAGGGTTGTCGCAAAAGGCGATGTTTTGTATGTCCGTTTCTTTGGCGAGCTTAGGGTAGTCAAGGCACGTGATGAGCAGATTTTGCAGCGATTTTTTTGCTAGAGGGGGGGTCTCTTCAAAAGTAAGGGATAAATCCTTGGCTAAAGCGAGATTGGCCAAGGTCTTTTTCCGAAAGCTCTTGCAAGTGTAATACAATAGGCTTCCCAGCACCCTTCCTATCCTGTGTGTTGTTTTATACGAGAGGAAGGAAAAGGGAAAAGTCCCTGCTTTAATAAAAAAATAGTTTAAATGCGCGGTAATCATGGCCTTAAAAAGGGTGTTAGTAAATAGGAGTGTAGCAGAATTTTCTGAAAATCTCCAGGGAGAAATGGATCTGCGCCAGGGCGCGCAGGAAATCAGAGACGCTATTGAAGGCGTGAGACTGTATCTCAAAAACAAGGGACCGGTCTAACCTTGAATTAGCAAAGATCGATCATTTTATTCAGCTGATTGGGAAAATCTAAATATTGGATAGAGTTTCTGATTTGCAAGGAGCTGGAGAGTGTTTTCTTTTTATCCATCAATGTTATAAGAGCCTCTACGAAACAGTCCTTATCTGTGAGACTGGAGAGAATCATGCCATTGTCTTTGGTAAGGATTTCACTAGCTCCATTGTTGCTCGAGGAGAGGACAAAGAGTCCCATGGCGAGCGCCTCTACGGTTACATTGGCAAAGGGATCGTATAGGGAGGGGATGATAAGAACATCTGAGAGCTGATAAAAGGGGATAGCTGACGGCACCGGACCGAAGAAGGTGACATTTTTTTCTAGATGCAAGGCTTGCACCCGCTTTTTATAGCGCGCTTCATTTTTGTCTTTGCCTACAACATTTAGGTGGAAGTCTCCTTTAGGTAATTGTGTTAGGGCATCTAACAGATAGTCGAGTCCTTTTCTTCGGAAGTTGTGACCGAGAAAAAGGAGCTGCAGCCTATCTGTTTGTAGCCGTTTTTTCTCAGGCCACGCATCAAAGGGGACTTGCATTCGGGTCCATTCTACGCCGTTGTGTATAACGCAGATTTTATTGGGGTCGGTGTTATAATAGTGCAGAACTTGTCTTCTTACCATATCTGAGTTAGTGAAAAGCTTTTGGAGCTTAGGATGTTCAAAAGCCGTTTTCTCTAGTTCTAGTAGTCTTCTATGGAGGGGATTTGCAGAAAAAGAAAGGCCTTTCCAAAATCCTTCCCTTTTTTTTCTCTCGTTTAAGTAGGCAGCATGGACGCCGTTGCCTGCGCGGATATGTGTTTGCAAGCTATTGCGATCCAACCCAAAAATGAGAGAAGGGTTTTCCCTCTCTACATAACTTCTGCAAAAAAGGTCGAATTCTGCCACTTTTCTAAAGCTCATTTTGCTACGAAAGTGGTAAGAGATCACAGGGAAAGGAAAGGAGGTGTTTTCTGCGCCTGTGGTCAGTAAGGTGAGGCGATAGCCTCTTTCCGTAAACCCCTTAGCAATCTCTATTGCATATTTCTCTAGCCCACCATTTTTTTCCAGAGTGCTTTTGAGGAGTACGATAGAGGGAGTCGACATGTTTTTACTGTTTTTTTTCTGCGCTTTGGTGGGGGAGGGCAATATTGCTAGATTTTTCTTCTACTACAACGTTATGTCCTTCAAAATATGCGTTTAATTCGAATTTTGTGTCTTCTGCCGTAAAAAGCTGAAAACGGTTCATATAACTTCTAAAACGGTTTCTTAGGTATTCTTCTCTTAAGTGGGGCTTCATTTGTCTTAGGTCTTCATCAGAGACATCGGATACGAGGGTACGCACATAAGTATCTTCGAGCTGTCTTGGGTTGACAAATTGGATGCTGTAGTCCAGAGATTTGCGAAGAGAAGGGGGGGAAGCAATGACTAGGACCTGGATCATATCTTTGACGATTTGGATAAAGAGCCTATCAGCGCCTTTGGCATAGAGCGGAGTGTTAATGAAAAATACGCCATTGTCATTTTTGACGAGAGAGCTCGGTTGTATTTGGTACTTGAGAGGGTTGAGTGTGGTGGCAAACTCTTGGGGATAAAACATATCTACTAATATGGGGGCGTTGATAGGAAGAAGGTTGCAATGAACGAAGTCGATCCTCAAAGATTTCGCAAGAGGGTCATCAATTTCAATGGGTGCATCGGAAAGAAGAGGAATGTTGATTTGTTTCCATTGGTCCGGAACAAAAAAGCTGATTACCTCACTACTTTGCTCAGAGCTTTGATTAGATGCTATTGCATCTAGTTGTGCTTTAGAGATGTCATTGAGGTTGAAGGTGAGTTTTTGTTCTTTTAGTTTCAGTCGTTTAATGACTTCTTCAGGTCCGCTAACAGTTAAATAGAGTTTGTAGGGCCACACATCTAAGAACTGGTATTCTCTAGGAGCCTCTCCAATGGGCTGGGTGAGAAAGATAGGAATCTTTTCTGTGACAAGCTTTGTAAGACGAATAATAAAATTGGGGTGGTAGACGCGACTGATTCCTTTGGAAATATCTAGTTCAGGATTTAAGGAAACAAGATTTTTTTTCGTGATAGTTGCTATCCATTCGTCAGACTTGTTTGAAGCATCAATGACAACTTCTATATCAGTAGAGTTGAGATCCTCGAGTAGGTTTGAATTTCCTACAAGGCTGAGGGAGAGTTTTTTATTGAGCTTCCCACTGGCTTGGATCCCTTCAATTGTTTTTCCGGAGGGGATGTTGATCACGCGTACGGCTACATTGGAGAGGGTTTTTGTGGAGGTGAGAGAGTGGTTCACCACCAGCCAAATAATGACTGCAAGAAGCAAAGACACTGCTTTGCGCTGCCAATTGCTCACAAAAAACTGTAGAAATTGCGTTTTCATTGTCTGAGCCAGTCCTTCAAATTAAAGTGCCTTTTAAAATCCTTGGCAGGAGGTGGAGTGAATATACTTCTGACAATTCCTTTGAATCGATCCATTTTCACGCCTCTTGTCATGACACCATCTCTTGCGATAGAGATCTTTCCTGTTTCCTCAGAAACTACAATGATTAATGCATCCGTTAGCTGGCTCGCTCCCAGCCCAGCTCTATGCCTTGTTCCCATCGACTTGGTAAGCTGAGAGCTGTCTTCAGCCAGAGGGAGAATCACGGCTGCTGCAATGATTTTTCCATTTCTTATGATGACAGCCCCGTCGTGTAGGGGGGTGTTGGTGGCAAAGATCGTTTCAAGCAACTCGGAAGAAAAAGAGGCATCAAGACGAACGGCTTTATTCGCAAACTCCTCTAACATATCTTCGTTTTCTAAAACAACAAGAGCTCCAATCCTTTTTTCTGAAAGTCGGTAGAGGGAATTGGAAAGTTGATCGAGGAACTTATCAAATTCTGTGATTTCTTTGAATTTTTTCCCTTTTAAACTAAGCTTGGAAAGCGCTACGCGCAGTTCCGGCTGGAAAATAATGAGGACTGCAATGACTGCTACATTGGCTACAAGGTACATGATCTTATGCAATATAGGAAGATTGAGCCAGGAAGAGGCTGCAAAAATCATCAAGAAGGCCAAGAGGCCTAGCATAAGATCCATGGAGCGTGTATTCCAGAAAAAAGAGAGGAGATAATTAATCAGTATAGCAATGATGCTTATCTCTATGAAGGGTGTTAAAGTATGAAAAAAAAACATCATTTCTCTCTATAACTAGTCCAGAATTCCGCACATGCCTTACTCACTTAAGGAAGATGCCTATTCTCAGCAATTTTTAAAAAAAGTCAAACCAATTTCGCCTAGTAGGGACACAATGAGTACTCGTGCCTTGTGTGTCATTGCGCGTGTTTGTTTGTATTTTAATTATATTTTTAACTAGTACATTAAAATAAACATGAAGTATTGATGTATTAGTATAATAAGTGTAAAATAGTTTGTGATGATTAATATAATTTAAGGCTGTTAAATGCGAATTGCTTCTTATGCATTTTCTGAACAATCTCCAAAGAGCTCTTCTCTAGGTGGAGCAGACCTTTTCCAAGAACCCTTTATACAAAAATGTAAAGAAGTCCTTTACCACGCGTTTTGTGTTTTAGGACAAGTATTTTCCAGACGGTCAGATGAAGAAGCTCTTAAGGATGCGTGTGATAAACTGAAGAGAAAAGCCCGTTTCTACATGTATACGAGGAAAGAGGACGATGTCTCTCTCTCCGAGGCCTATTTTTCTTCCTTGGCAAAGAAAAAATTTATTTGTCTAATTAAAGAATCTTTAGTCGCAAAATTTACGGATCAATTGAAGTCCGGGGAAATCACCCAGGAGCAGTTTTTGCAAAAGTTCTCTATTTCTTCGGTAGAGGGGAAGAAAATGCCGTCGGTAAGAGAAGTGATAGCCGAGTGCGCAGAAGAAGATCTCTACGCACGTATCTCATCTGAGGAGATGCAGCAGTTGTCTCAAAGCAGGGAAGATCCTGAGTGGAGAGAGTATCACGACATGATGGAGCTTGCCCTTCGTGTGCAAGTTCTCGCTTTTCATGACAGTTGCATGCGTGCATTTATAGATAGCTTCTCAAAAGAACAACTCAGTAGAAATGGTGCATGGAAGATTTGTTTGGGATGGAAGGCTAGCTCGTTGCATGTCACCGATCTTCCCGGTCGTATGGCTGAAAACTATGAGCAGTTTTCCCAAGGCTTGCCGGAGAATTTTGGTCAAAGATGCCGGGTGTTGGAAGAGATAAATGGGCATTTTATCGATGCGATGAAAAAAAAGATGAGAGGATGGAGTGAGAGGATTTTCCATAATGGATATGACGTACAAAGGTGCATAGAAACACATTTTCGAGGTTCTCTACAGGAGTGGATCGGGACGGAAGCCGTTACTATCGGATTGAAATATGCGGAGGGTTTTCCTTCTTATCTAGAGCCAGGCATCGGAGTGCTTTTTTTACAGAATATGGTGGAATTGCTGACAGTGAAAGATCTTTGGTCAGTGTTTAAAGACAAAGTGTCGGAAAAGCAATTTTTCGACGCCTATTTCAAGTGGGACAGAGCCAGCTTAAGCCATAGCGAGCTTCGGTTCTTACTGTTGGAGGAAATGTTTCTTCCTATCGCAAAAGAGGTCTTCCCAGACGGTCGCATGGAGCTCTTGAGGAAAGCGTTGGAAAAATTTCCAGAAAAGATTCCATCAAGAGAAGAGCTTATCTGCGCAATGCAAACAGCTCCTTCTTAGGGAAACCTACCACCTTTTCGTAGCAGAGAATCAGATGGTTCATTCCATTTATAGCCCGGTGTGGCTTTTCTTCGGGGGGAAGGCCGTGGGCCTTGGCAATTCTATCTTTTGAATAGCCTGTTTCCCAAGGCAGCGGTCCCTTACTTTGTGTAGCTTTTTTCATGCTCTCTGCCCAAAACATAGAAGCTAAGTCGAGCCAGTGGTAGGGCCACAGCAGCTTTTCCTGAATATCTGGGTCAATAATTTGTGCAAAAAATGCTCTGTCAAAAGAGGGGTTTTGACAGATAAATACGGCTTTTCCTCGTTTGATTCCCTGCTTTGCAAACAGACTCTCTATTTCTAAAGCAACGGTTTCCCGGCTTTTGCCGTAGCTCACTTCTTCCCAAGTAAATCCATTCACTTTCAAACTTTCGAGATCGCTGCGTTGCCAGTCTTCAAAGGATTGAAAAATGATCGATTCATACTGTTCTTTTTTCTCTCCTGTCTCCATATCAAGGATCGCAAAGGCGATATCAATTATTTTATGTTTTTGGGTATTCAGCCCATTGGTTTCAGAGTCTAGAAATATTCCTAGCACAATACACCCTATCTATTAACTTAAGATGAACTAGGGGAACGTAGCAGGAAAATGTGGGTTTTTCAATAGATTTTTATGTTTTTTATCCAATCAAATAGTTTTTACTCTAAAAAAAGGATTTTCTAGCTGCCAAATATTCGCGCATGTGTGCTATGCTTCTACCCTTTGGGTGAAGGTTATGGTATTTCCACAGCAAAAATTTAGAGAGATCCTTTTTCAGCTTCTATTCAGTGTCGACTTCTCGCTCGATGTGGAAGAGGAGAGCGTTGAATTTTTCATGAAGGAGTTTCTTATTACAAAGAAAGTGGTAAGAGCAGTTCTAGAAAAGGGCAAACAAATCCAAAAATTTCTTCCAGATATTGATGCTCTAATCACAAGGTTTTCTAAAGAATACGAATTTGATAGAATTGCAAAAGTAGAAAAAAATATACTAAGGCTTGGTGTATTTGAACTGTGCTTTACTGATGAAGTTCCTCCGAAAGTAGCGATAGCTGAAGCCATTCGTATAACGAGAAAGTTTGCTACCAAAGAAAGCGCTTCCTTTGTAAATGCAGTACTCGATGCTCTGTATCAGAGCAGATTAAATAGGGACTCTTGCAACAAGGAAGAACATGATCAATTACTCTCACTTTCAACGGAATAAGTCGTTAAAATCGCTGTCAACGTTCGGTATTGGGGGAGAGGCTAAGTATTTTATCGAGGTGGCCGATATCTCTCTTATGGAGTCGGTCGTCCGTTTTTGCCGGGAAAATTCTTTAGATTTTATTGTTATAGGAAAAGGATCCAATAGTCTCTTTAATGACAGAGGATTTGATGGGGTTGTCATTCTCAATAAGATCTCTTTTTGTCACAGAAGTGGATTCGATGTAGAGGTAGGGGCTGGGTATAGTTTCTCTCTACTCGGTGTGCAGACAGCAAGAGATGGGCTGTCTGGTTTAGAATTTGCCTGTGGTATTCCTGCAAGTGTAGGCGGTGCTATCTATATGAATGCAGGTGCTAATGGACAGGAGACGAAAGATTCTCTTGTAGAGGTGTGTTTTATTGATGCATCAGGTCAAAGAAAGGTGGGAAACAAAGATCAGCTGGAATTTTCTTACAGGTTCTCTTCCTTCCAGAAGATGCGGGCAGTGATTGTATCTGCAAAGTTTCAATTAGCCCCTTTGGCTGATGCTCGCAGTAAGCAGCTGGCCATCATCGAATATAGAAGTGCTACGCAGCCCTATAAAGACAAGTCTGCCGGATGTGTATTTAGAAACCCTGCAGGCCATTCTGCAGGGGCTCTCATTGAAAAAAGTGGATTAAAAGGTTTTTCTTTAGGAGGGGCAGCGATTTCCTCTGTCCACGCAAATTTCATTATTAATGCAGAGGGTGCAACGGCTTGTGATGTAATGAAACTAGCCAAACATGTACAAAATACAGTAAAAGAAAAAATGGGAATAGAACTAGAAATGGAAGTTCGATGCATACCCTACCAGATGGACAAGTAGATTCTTTTCGGGCAGACTTACACTGCCATAGCACCTTTTCAGACGGATCTCTTACTCCGGAGGAGATAGTTTCTCTTGCAAGCTCGCTGGGCCTTGGCGCTCTTGTTATCACAGATCATGATACGATCGATGGATATGCGGCGGCGGAGGCTGTGGCAAAAAAAACGGGTCTTCTTTTGGGGACAGGGGTAGAGCTTTCTTGTTTACACCATGCATTTTCTGTACATATCTTAGGCTATGATTTTCTCCCCGATCACCCCTCTCTACAGGCTTACTGTACAAAACAGCAGGAAAGAAGAAATAGACGCAACCTTGCCATCTTGGAGAAATTATGTCGTCTGCAGATGGTTGTAGAGGAAAAAGAGCTGAAAAAAGAGATTTCTCCCGCTCATGTGATCGGAAGGCCTCATATTGCTAAAGTGCTCGTCGATAAAGGGTATGTGAAGTCGGTGCGGGAGGCTTTTTCCCTATATTTAGGAGATGGAAAGTCTTGTTATGTCCCGGGAGAGAGCTCTTCCGTTGAGGAGGGCGTTGCGATCATCCATGAAGCAAAGGGAAAAGCCTTCATTGCCCATCCCCATCTTTTCCTAAGTGGGACTGTTGTAAGGGAACTCATGGAGTTTTCCTTTGATGGGATAGAGTGTTATTATGCAAGAGGATCTAAGGAAAAAGAGCGTAGATGGTTGAAGTTTGCTCATGAGCGCAATCTGCTTATTAGCGGAGGCTCTGATTTTCATGGGGATACTAAGCCGCACATCCCTCTTGGATGCTCTTTTGTAAATAAAGAAGCTTTTTTGAAGATTTTTCAAAACACTGCGCATTCATGAACGATTATCAGGCCTTGCTGGACAGACTCTTTTCTTTAAAAAGACATAATACTTGCTCTGGCCTGTCTTTAGCAGAGAGCCTCTCTAAAGCACTAAACAGCCCTTTTAGCAGCTACCCTTGCATCCATGTGGCAGGAACAAATGGAAAAGGTTCCGTTTCTACAAAGATGGCAAAAGCTCTGCAGCTGTCTGGATATAAGGTAGGTCTATTCACGTCTCCTCACCTCTATGACTTTAGAGAGAGGATTTCGATAAATGGGAATCTGATAGAAGAAAGAGAGGTAGCAGAGGGGCTTAAGTCCTTATTTACTCTATGCCAGCATAAAAATATTCCCCCCACTTTTTTTGAACTTGTCACTTTTTTAGCCTTTCTCTATTTCCAAAAACAGAAAGTGGATGTCGCCATTTTTGAAACAGGGCTTGGCGGAAGGCTAGATGCTACCAATGTAGTGACTCCTAAACTCAGTGTCATTACCTCTCTCTCTCTTGATCACACGGATGTTTTGGGGAAAACAATAGAGGAAATCGCCTATGAAAAAAGCGGGATCGTTAAAGAAGAGGTTCCCGTTGTTGTAGGGCCGACAGCATTTGTGCCTCTTATCATAGAAAAAGCAAAAATGTGTCACAGTCTTCTTACAGCGGTTACTTCTTCCTTTCCTAGCTACGACAGGGAAAATAGCGCTGTCGCTCGGGCTGCTCTACAGCAAGTGCAATCCGTCTTCCCCCGTTTAACTCAAGATGGTATAGAACAAGGGTTGCTTGTAAAACCTCCTTGCCGATTAGAAAAAATAGGAAGGTTCTTCTTCGACGTAGCGCACAACCCAGGGGGATTTGCGAGATTGTTCCCAGAAATAGGAGCTTTATGTTCCAACTCTTCTATACATGTGGTTATGGGAATGGCTAAAGATAAAGATCTGTCAGGGTGTCTGCGTATAGCTGCCCAACGGGCAAAGCATATCTATCTTGTAGAGCTTCCGTCTGAGAGGTCTGCCAGCTCTTTAGAGCTTGCAAGCCACATGAAAGAGCTGTCTTTTCCTCACTATTCTATCCATCGAGACGTGAGTGAAGGGATTTCTAGCGCTTTGCAAAAGGCAATGCCTGAGGACGTCATCCTTTTTTGCGGCTCTTTTTATCTCATGGCAGCAGCAAAACGCGCTCTAGGGCTTTTTGCCGGTTCCAACTAAATGATCAGGTGCTCCAGCAAATGGACTCTAAGCAGCAAGAGGCGTTGAAAAATTATATGCCTTAGTCTGGGCAATCAGCATCGGAGAGCATTTGCACTTCTTTAAACATCTCCGCCACGTCCTCAGGGGAAGGATAGCTCAAATCATTTTGTACGAGGTCGTTTGCTGTAGCTATAAGAGATTGTATAGTTTTGATGGGATCTTCAAAGAGAGAGCCATCCAATGCACTCAGATGGGTTAATACTCTTCTCTTTGTATCTTCAGGTAGCCCAAGATATCCCTGTCTCGCTGTCTTCATCTGTCCGTGAAACGTATGTTCTGCAATACTAAATAGTTCCTCTATTTCCTCAGGCATGAGATCAATCTCTTCTTCGATGAATCTAAGAGAAGAAGGTTGTCTGGCTAAAAAAGTGAAGTGGTGGAGCACCTCTTCCATTTCTTGCCTTGTAGAGAGTTTTGTTGTTGCAGCTTTCAGTGTTTTATGCGCTTTTGCAATGATGGGCAAATCTTCTTTAGCTAAGCGATGATCATTCAAAAGAATAGTGATTTGCTTTTCTAACAGAGCCGCCGTTTTTTGTATTTGGCTCTCATTTCCAGAGGAAAGGGTCTCTTCTAAATGAGACGTCTCTTCTTGAATGGCTGCCACTTGCTTGGCTACCATAGAATCGAGAGCCCTTCCATATAGTGAGAGGGTTTTGTCTTCTAGCGTTTGAAACTCTTGGGACCGAAATTGCGTAAATACAGTGCTGGTTTTTGTTGTTTCTTGGCGTAGACTTCTCGCTTCCTCCGCTATTTCATCTAGATGGGCAAATACCTGGGTACAAGTTTGCCTGGAAATAGGCTTAAGCAATTGTTTTTCAATTGCATATAGCTGCCTTTGCAGCTGTGAATAGGAACCTTCTGATTTATATAGCATAGAATTACTAAATATTTATTATTGATTATTATAGCCATACTCTTCTTTGTTATTATTAATTATAAAATGACATCTCTACTTCTTTATTTTATAATTAACTGCTATAATTAATCAATGTGTATAAATTATTTTACATCAGGTTTTCTGCTTTCGTGAAAGGAAATTTTTCCTTTTACTAAAACCCCACGCATAGTCTTTTTTCCAAAAGATGTAAAGATAAATATTTTCCTAAGGATGAAATACTTGTAAACTAATTTTTTTAAAAATGAGAGGATATGATTAAGGCTGATTTTTTTGCAAAAGGATCAGAATGGGGCTTTTGTGTCTATTATACCAAGAACACTCAGTGATACTCCATAGATCAGAGGGGAGAGTAGTGAACCACTCTTTAAGAGCTAGGTATTCTTGTTCTCCTTCTTTATGTCCCACATAACAAGTCAAACTAATCATTCCTCCTGCGGAAATGAGTTTTAAGGCATCTGTTAGGCTTTCTAACGTGCTCTCTTGTAGGGTGGTTATACGTTTATCTCCGCCTGGTAGATAGCCTAGGTTGTAAACAATTAATTTGACTTTCTTTTCATAAGCTATAGAGGGGAAGGATCTATGAGATTGCTGGTGGAGAGAGAGAAAGGGGAGAAATTGCGGGCAGTGTTCTTGAATACGTGCATGGGTATGAGAAAGGGCTGTTTCTTGGATATCTAGACTAATTAGAAATCCTCCCTTTTTTTCTAAAAAAATAGTACATAGAGCTAAGGAGTCTTTCCCATTGCCGCAGGTGGCGTCAATGGCACAATCTCCGCTCTCTAGGAGTTGCATCCAAAGCTTATGAGCTAAATCTATAGGGGAATTAAAAAGAGAAAATTGATGTCTCATGCAGATTTTTTACCTGCTGAGCATACGTCGTTTTTCCAAGAAAGGCAAGTGTCTTGATGTTTCCGTTTGAAAAATGGTCTTGCTAGCAATGGGTTTTTTTAGTATCCTCTTGTGCAACTTTAAGCGGGGTATTAGCTCAGTTGGTTAGAGCGCCACGTTGACATCGTGGAGGTCAGCTGTTCGAGTCAGCTATATCCCATAGTACCTTATGGGACCTATCGTTATTAGTAGTATTCGTAGAACAGTAGCAGAAGTGCTCGCAGTTTCTGTTAAAGATCTTTTTCCTGGAGCTTTTCTCTTAGGCGGGGGCGCTACGTCTCTCGGGTTTTACTACGATTTTCATTTTCCTTTTGTTTTTCAGAAAGCTTTTCTTTCTTTAATAGAGCAGAAAATGCTCACTTTCTCCAAGAAAAAAATCTCCTTTGTTATAAAAGAGATGACTCCCTTCTGCGCCAAGGAGTTTTTTCTTCACCGCGGAGAGCCTCTGCTCGCTAGTAAAGTAGAGGACGTAGAAAACACGTCCTTAGTGCAAGTTCTTCATCTAGGTTCTTTCTGCGATTTTGTAGAGGAGGATTTTTCTCTTACTGAGGCTGAGGACGTAGGCGTTTTTTCTCTGCAATCCTTTGAGGATATAGGGGCCTATCTAGATCATGGTGTTACGAGGATTTGGGGTGTTTCTGCTCCTGATGGGAAAATACTCAAAGAGTTCATAAAGAAAGAAAAAAAATATGCCACGGATAATCATCTGGCTTTGGGAAAGAAACTAGGGTTGTTTGCCTTAGATGGGGAGGATCCTTCCCTTTGTTACTGGTTTCCTAAAGGGGAAGCAGTGAGAAAAAATATTCTGCAGCTAGTAGAGGAGGGGTATCGGCACTCCCAATACTGCTCTGTTTCTACTTCTTATTCCCTTGTCTGTGAAGAAGCAGATCTGTTATTTGAAACGGGCCTAGATTTGCATAAGTTTTTTTTCAAACATTCTTCTCCTCCCCTCACTCGCTGCGTAGAATTTGCTTCGTTTAGGGATGGGGTAAATAAAGATTTTTCTAATGGGCTCTTTTCCGCGTCTTGCACTACCCTAGACCTTGCACATTCCCTTTGTTTGGGAAAGCAAGTTTTAGAAGAATGTATTTCTTCCTTGCAATTCATGATGAAAATTCTTAAAATCCTAGGCTTTGAGTTCCAAGTATTCTTAACTAGAGAGGGCCCAGTTCTTTCTCGTGATAAGAAGGGGAATGAGAAATGTAGCGAAATGCTCACTCAGACATTGGTATCTTGCGGTGTTGCTTTTCAAAAGGAGCAAGCAAAGCACGGTTCTCCTGTTATTGAGATAAGAATCAAAGATGCTATAGACCGTTTGTGGACATGTAGCTCACTGTGTCTTATAAAAGATGTAGAGCCTGATAGGTGGATTGTAGAGCAGTCTGTATTGGGGTCTCTTGAGAAAATAGTGGCTCTATTGCTAGAAAGCCCTTGTGGGATTCCAGCGATAGTAGCTGCAGAGCAGATGCGAGTGCTGGCCGTCGATGCTTCTGTGAAAACGTATGCTGTGCATGTGGCTGCGTTACTTAAGAGGGAAGGTTGGCGCATTGGAGAAGAAAACGAGGGGGCCTCCTTCCCTCACCGAATAGCTAAGGCATTAGAAGATAGGGTTCCTTATCTTGTAGTGGTTGGCAAAAAGGAAATGGAGACAAATACTGTAGTTGTGAGAAAACAAGGAAGCGAAAGCCAAGAAGTTTTTTCACTTGAACAGTGGATAAATACGTTTAGACTGTACCTTAACCGGAGTGGATTTTCTGAATTGCAGAATAAATAGAGAAATTCGAGCGCCTAAAGTTCGTGTAATTGATGAAGAAGGAAGCCAGCTAGGAGTATTGCTTTTAAGTGAAGCACTAGCAAAGGCGGAACTTGCAGGGATGGATCTGGTAGAGATTGCGCCTACAGCAGAGCCTCCCGTATGTAAAATCATTGACTATGGCAAGTATCGTTATCAAATTACGAAAAAAGACAAAGAGAATAAAAAAGCTCAGCATCAAGTCAAAGTAAAAGAGATTAAGATCAAGCCGACAACGGATGATCATGACATCGATGTAAAAGCTAAACATGCAAAAGAGTTTATTGCAAAGGGAAACAAGGTGAGGATTACCTGCGTATTTAGAGGCAGGGAACTGTTACATCCAGAGATAGGATTCAAAGCTGTACATAAATTCTGTGAGGATTTAGCAGAGATTGCTACAGCGGAGTCTGAACCTAAGTTGCTGGGACGTAATTTATCTGTCGTTTTGGCTCCTGGAGGAAAGAAAAAAACAGCATCTGTCTAAAAACAGATGTGAGCAACAAGTTAGTAAATTAAGCAGTGGAGAAGTGCTGTGGCTAAAGTAAAAATGAAAACACGCAAATCTGTAAAAGCTAGATTTAAAGTGACAGCTACAGGAAAGCTGATGCAAAGTCATCCTGGCAGAAGGCATATTTTGACGAAAAAGTCCTCAAAACGTAAACGTCAACTAAGAAAGCAGTCTGTAGTGAATAAAGGACAAACAAAAATGTACGCGCGTCTTATGGGCGTGGCTTAAATAATAAATGTAGGGAGATAAATCATGGTTAGAGCTACCAATGCTGTGGCTTCCCATCGCAGAAAGAAAAGACTATTTAAACAAGCAAAAGGCTTTGTAGGAGATAGAAAAAACCATCTCCGCTTAACGGCTAATGCGGTCATGTCTGCAATGGCGTTTAGTTACCGCCATAGAAAACAAAGAAAGAGAGATTTTAGAAGGTTATGGACTGTTCGTATAGGCGTTGCTGCAAAACTCAACGGTATATCCTATAGTGGGTTCATTCATGGACTGAAAAAAGCAGGATGCAACTTAAATCGCAAGATGCTATCTGAAATGGCCATTAGAGATCCTAATAGCTTTGCTTTTGTTGCAGGCGCTGCCAAACAAGCCCTTGCTTAAACGAATCGAATAAGAAAGTTCTGCCTATGCTTTTAGTACCCCTAGAAGTATAGGCTTTTTTGTATTAGGAGGGGATGTGCAGGCAAAAATTCTAGAAGTGAAAAAAGAATTCCAACAAAACTTATCCGATCTACAATCTTCCAAAGATGTCGAACAGTTGAAGGTCCAGTTTCTTGGCAAAAAGGGGCCTGTCCAGAGCCTGATGAGCTGTCTACGGGATGTTACGCCGGAAGAACGCCCTATGGTCGGGAAATGGATTAATGACTTAAAAGAAGAAATCGCTCTCTTATGTGATCAGGCGCTGTCCACCTTTTTTCAGGCAGAGCAAGCTGTAAGACTCGAAGAAGAAAAAATAGACATCACCCTGCCGGGAAGAAGAAGGTTCATCGGGAAAAAACACCCGATCACCCTCCTTCGCGATGAGGTGTTAGAAATTCTCATCGGTATGGGCTTTTCTGTGCAATATGGCCCGGATATTGACTCTGATTATTACAATTACGAAGGGCTGAATTTCCCTCCCGACCATCCAGCGCGGGACATGCAAGATACGTTTTATCTTTCACCCGATGCGCTCCTTCGCTCCCATACTTCCAACACACAGCTGCGAGTCATGGAGTCACACAAACCGCCAATTCGTATTGCAGCGCCAGGCACTGTCTACCGCAACGAAACGATCAGTGCTAGGTCCCATGTCTTCTTTCACCAGGTAGAGGGGCTCTATGTCGATGAAGACGTCTCTTTTGCAGACCTTCTTGCAACGATGGAGGAGTTTTTAAGCAAGCTCTTCCATGCAAGGGTGCAAACAAGATTCCGCCCCAGTTATTTTCCTTTTGTAGAACCGGGCATGGAAGTCGATGTCTTATGCACCTCTTGCCAAGGAAATGGGTGTCGCTTATGTAAGCATACGGGATGGCTGGAAATATTAGGCGCCGGCATGGTCCATCCAGAAGTATTGAAGAATGGAGGTATCGATCCCGACTGTTACTCGGGATACGCATGGGGCATGGGGCTTGAACGGCTTGCCATGCTCAGATACGGGATCAAAGACATCAGAATGTTCACGGAAAATGATGTGAGGTTCCTTTCTCAATTTTAAGCTTTCGTTTTTTGCTTCAATACGATACGATGTTTCTTCATCTTTGCGGAAGAGTGGCAGAGTGGCCTAATGCGGCTGTCTTGAAAACAGCAGTCGGGTAACCCCCGACCGTGGGTTCGAATCCTACCTCTTCCGAAGTAGAGACCAATTCGTACCCTTACCCTCCTCTAGGAGGGCAAGGGTTTCGATGTTGGAATGGGCGAGATAATAGGCCCTATTCTGAATCAACTGTCCACATTCAACAACACATTCTCCCGGTACTGGTTCAAGCTCAATTGTTCCCAATAAATCTTTTAGGGCTAGGGCAGATGCTTTTGTGTTTTTATTCAAAGTGTCAAAAAGATTTTCTAGTCTAAAATCAATCCATTCCTTGGGCGGTGTTTTGAATGTATTGCTTCTTTGAAATTCTAAAGCCTGCATTTCGCTTTTAAGCTTATCACTGCGGTTTTCAGCGTCAGTAAGTGCTTCTGATACTACTTTTGAAAAGTTGCCGGCCTTGACGAAATTAAGCAGGTTCTGAAGCTCTGCTTGCATCTTGTCATGTAAGTGTCTTTTTTGTTTGAGCTCTTCAGGAACTTGTCCTAATGTCTTAGCGATTTCTTTTTCTACGTTTTCATAGATATATTTCAAGTTTTCAGCTGTACAAAGTTTATCCCTGATTTCAGCTAAGAGAAGCTCTTCGAGTCGCTTTCTTGGAATAGTGAGCTTGTTGCTGCAGATCTTTCTTTTGGCTTGATGGCAGCCGTAGTACCCGCCGCCTTTACCGCATACTTGAACAATAGCTCCACCACAGCATTTGCATTGAAGCTGTCCTGCAAAGAGGTGGGTAGGGTTTGCGTAAATATAGCTTTTTTGCTTGCTGGAAGACTTTTGAGAAGGTGTCCTCATAGGCCATGCTCCTTCCATATCCACCCATCTTTGCTTAGCCTTTTCCCAAGTATCTAGATCAATAATGGCCAGATCGTCTTTAAAACAGAGCATTTGTTCAGTTTCTGGACGGTCAAATTTTTTCATTTTGCCGGTCATAGGATCTCTGATGTTCTTAGTTTTGCGCCAGTTCCAATGTCCTGCATATTTCTCATTTTTCAGAATACGACTTATTGTAGAGTTGGCCCAACCTCCGGGTTGGTTCTTCTTTGTAGGCATTTTGTCTTGATTGAGTCCTTGCACAATGGCATGGATGCTTTTGCCTTCTGTGAACTCTGCATAAATGCGGCGGATAATAGAGGCTTCTTCTTCTACGATCTTATGGACCATGTCTTCGTATTTAGGCTGCCCTCTTTTGTTTAATCGAAGTTCACCAACAGGGACAGATTTATAACCATAGACAGTCTCGCCAGTTGTATAGCCTCGAAGACGTTGTCCTTCGAGGCCTCTCATGGTCTTTTTCCTTAGGTCATCGAGATAGAGTTCATTTATAAGACCTCTGATATGGATGCCAAGTTTGCTGTTATCATCATCTGAGATAATTCCATCGGAGACAGAGATGATTTGAATTCGAAGGAAGTTGAAT
This sequence comes from Chlamydiota bacterium, assembly GCA_023265495.1. Lineage (GTDB taxonomy): Bacteria > Chlamydiota > Chlamydiia > Chlamydiales > Rhabdochlamydiaceae > JAHFTP01. The sequence goes on along the minus strand of JAHFTP010000001.1, from coordinate 15,328 downwards.
TTGTTAACGAGAGTCAGCATTTGGTGATTGCTTCTAGAGAGGCGAGAGAGGTCATCGACTGCAACGGCATCGATTTCTTTATTTTCGCAAGCTTTTTCAAGAGCGCGCAGTCCTGGTCGATTAATGACAGATCCGGATACAGCTTGATCAAAGTAGCTGTGTTTTTCATCGAATATGTGGTTGTTGCTCTCTATGTATCTCTGACATACACGGACTTGGTCATCGATGCTTTTTTCGCTTTGGTTTTCTGAAGAGTATCTCGCGTAGATGGCGACTCTCATAGAAACCTCCTTATTTGAAAAAGATTTCAGGATTTTCTTTGGCTGTTTTGATGTATTCTTCGGCAAGAATAGAGACTAAGTTATCGAGCAGCTTTTTGGCAGCAGGATTTTCTTTCCAGCTCAAGCTTACAGAGGCTTCCTTTTCGAGTAGATCTGTTGTTGCTTTTACTAAAGGTTCCATAGCTCTTGTCTTTTTTGCTTTCTAGAGATATCGTTAGGCTGTTTCCTGATGTCCAAGGCTTTTCTAAGAGGAATTTGCAGTACATGCGAAAATTTGCAGAAAACTACCCAGATGCAAATTGTGCAGCAGCTGCTGCACAATTGCCCTGGGGTCATAACATGGTTCTTTTAGATAAGCTAAGTGACTTATCTCAACGCCTTTGGTATGTACAGCAAGCGATTGAGAATGGATGGAGTCGTAGTATGTTGGAGATGTGGATTGAAGCCAATTTATACAAAAGAAAGGGGAAGGCTATCACCAACCTTAAGCAGGCTTTGCCTATGCCTCAATCTGACCTAGCGCAACAGTCTCTAAAGGATCCTTATAATTTTGGATTTCTCTCTTTAGACAAAGAGCACAGAGAAAAGGAGCTAGAGCAAGGTTTAATAGATCATCTTCAAAAGTTCTTAGTGGAGCTAGGGGATGGATTCGCTTTTATGGGAAGGCAATTCAAAGTCGAAGTTGAGGATGAAGACTACCTCATTGATCTTCTGTTTTATCATGTTAAATTGAGGTGCTATTTTATAGTGGAATTGAAGGCGACAGCCTTTGACCCTAGAGATGCAGGTCAGATGAATTTTTACCTCTCAGCAGTTGATGATCATTTAAGACATCCAGATGATCAGCCATCCATTGGAATTTTGATCTGTAGAACCAAGAATAAAGTAAAGGTCGAGTATGCTCTTCGGAACTGCAACAGTCCCATAAGTGTATCTAGCTATGAAACAAAAATTTACAAAACACTACCTAAAAAGCTGAAGTCAAGCCTTCCTACTGTACAAGAAATTGAAGCAGAGCTTTCTATCGTAAAAACGCCAAAGAAAAAGAAGAAAAAGGTGTAAGTTTAGATATCCATTTTCATCTCAGTAGATCCTATTCTGAATTTAGGGTTTAGGAATCTTTTTATCTCAAGTGCTCATCAAAGAAATCTAGTGCTATCCAGTCTACCAGCTTTGAACGTGCACCTGTTATTTTCATTGCGGTTGTTTTGAGCTTTACCCATAAAGTAGCGTAAAAAAAATTGGAGAAAGACTCCGTATTGCAAGAGTTGAAAATAGAGCTCGATAAAAAAATGATTGGGCATGTGATTTAATTTTCGTGTTGAGTAAAATCGTCAAGTAAAACAGGACTCTATGGACAATGTTTTGCTGGGTTTGGCTATTCTTACAAGTTTTGGTTTTGGTGTAGCAAGAACACGTAAGCACTACTTATCAAAAGAAAGAGAGAAGATTGAGAGAAATGATCAAAGCGAAATCGAAAGTCTAAAAAATGAAATCAACAAGCTAAAGAGAAAAATTGTTGATATGTCCAGTTGTGAAAATAAGTCACCATAGGTAGGAACATGCGAAATTTTTTGAAATACTTTGGTTTTTCTATAGTCCTTTGTATAGGTGGTTTATCTTATACTGGATATACCTCATGGAAAGAGTTCAAAATCAAAGAGACCTTAGTCGATGCAGCGCTGCAGGGGAATCCCTACGCTATTAAGATATTAGCTAAATATGAGAAGCCATGGAAATTAGATCAGAGAGTCGTTCTAGAAGCCATAAATGGCAATCAATACGCTTTGCAAATTATTGATGTTCAAGTCTAGTCAAAGACACTTGGCTCAGCTGTAAACATACTACCTGGAGAAATTTCATGAGGGCAATAACTGAAGGTTATTCAGAAAAATTAAATCAATTTTTAAAGCGCTTGCCTAATAGAAAGTAGAAGGCTTTTCTCCACAGTTTTCTTGTTGATTCTCTGCTAAAAGGCTCCTAAATGGATGATCTCCTGCAGAGGCTTTCTAGTGCTGGGTACCTCTATTTTTTGTAGCTCATTGGAAAGAGCGGACTTTTGCGCAGGCTTCCCTATGGCGATCATGGCTTCTACGGCGTAGGGCTCGGGGATGCGGAGGAGCTCTTTCGCTTTTTGATAATCGAATCCTTGCATGCCATGGACTACGTAGCCTCGATAGGTTCCCTCCAGGGCAAGGGACATCCACGCAGCGCCGGCATCGAAGCTATGTGTGACGCTCGGTTTGTTATTATGTTCAAATGTTTCTCTGGATATAACGAGGATGAGGGCCGCAGCATTTTTCACCCAGTTTTGGTTGAACTCCACAAGAAGAGAAAAAAATTGGTTCCAGTCGGCATCGTCTCTTTTGGCATAGACGAACTTCCAAGGTTGCGCGTTATAGGAGGAAGGGGCGAAGCTCGCTGCTTCAAACAAAGGTAGTAGTTCCTCCTCCGTCATCTTTTCTCCCGACATGCTCCTTGGAGACCAGCGGTTAAACAGCAATGGATGGATGTTATAGGCGGTTTTTCTGTATTTCTGTAGGAGAGGATCGTAGCTATCTCTCATATGAGTCTCGTTTGTTATAGATGTAAATGTTCTTCTTTGAGGATCTTGTGCATGTATTGGGTGAGGATAAAACCAACTAGAAGCCCTCCTAAAACGTCGCTTACAAAATGCACGGTTAACACAATACGGCTGCAAGCTAAAAAAGCTCCAAAAATAAAAAGGGGGATGCTGTATTTAGGGAAAAAGTAGGAAAAGCAAGTCATCACAGCAGCTGCAGTACAGGCATGTCCTGAGGGGAAGGAGTAGCTTCCCTGATGGGCATGAAAAAATCCTATCCTGTAGATGTGCTGTTCGAAGAACTCTTCAGGACGAGGTCTTGCAAAAAACAACTTGAGAAGTTCTACGATCATGTTGGACATGGAAACCGCGCCGAGGAGGAATAAAACTCTATCTCCTGCTTTTTTCTTTTTGCGGATAAAGCGAACGATGAAATACATGGGAGGGAGAACAAAGAAATAGTAAGAGGGAGCGATCAGATGGGTAAAGAAGGTAAAAATCTCTGACGTCGCGGTGCTGATATGTTCAAAGTATAAAGCTACAGGCTTGTCGATAAAAAAGTAGCAGATGGGAAGCAAGGAGAGCAGAGTCCATGAGATTTGCCTGCTATAGGTGAAAATAGAGGGGATCTTAGAGGAAAATAAAGACGGGGTTTTAGGGAATTTTATGATCATGATTTTCTCTCCTAAAAAGGAGAATCCTACCATAGAACAAAGAAAAAAAGCGAGTGTTTTTACTCATGCGACGTCCCATCGATAGAGGCCTCTTCTCCTATTTGCATTTTCAGGGCCGTGACGTTGTCCTCAGAGCGCGCTTCCACAATTGCATGTCTTACTATATAATCAGTGGGACATCCTAGGGAAATATGGTTTGCCGTATGTTCTTCCTGCACAAAGTCTTTCAGGCCATCACAGGAGAGTAGCAGGGTGTCTCCCGGACGCAAGACCGTTTGGGTGATTTGTGGCATGATGTCTACAGCGCCGAGGTATTCAAAATCACCAAAAGCACAAGCCACGTTCCCGCTTCTTCCTGAAGGCAGGCCAATCCTCACCTCCTTGGGATCTTCTAACTCTCCCTCTCTTGGATGTATAAGGCAGATTCCATCAAAATGCGTATCGTAATCAAGGCCATGTTCCACATCTATATAAGTTCTCGATTCCTTTCTTGCTATACGCATAGCCATATGCCAGTTGTGTTCTGAGGCAAAGTCTCGCATGGGAGAAAGGGGAAGGGATTTTGTCATACCTTCAAAGTCTCTATAGAGGTTCGCTTCGCTATCTCCCCATGTTGCTGTATAGACAATATGGGTTCCTTTATCTATGTAAGATATGACGGCAGTTGATCCTTTTGCGACTGCAAAAGGATGTCTTCGCAAGTCCTCTGTGATGCTTTCCGCCGTCTTTTGAAAGGCGAGGTGGGCATTATTGTCATTGTCTATTAAGATTTGCTCAAAGACCCTTGGGAAACAATCCTGTAAATACATGGCCACATCCTTTCCTCCGTGCCCATCACAGACGCCTGCAAGTAGGCCATCTTCGAGATCATAACAAAAATGGGTGTCTTCCATAGTTTCTCTTTTCCCTTGCGCTGCTGTTGCGCTTACAGAAAAGGTAAGTGGCCGTGTAGATGGCAAGGTGTGTAAAACGGATAGTAGTTCGTCTGCTGTTAACCAAGCAGGGGATGGCTTTTCCAGGCTATGTTCATTCCACGATTTTATGAGATTTGTAAGCATAGCTCTGCGATTTGTCTCTGTGACGTGTTCCGGGATCATGGATTGTATGTCTGTATCCGTGAGAAGTTGATCTCTCCTAGCATGGATATTTTGTACGTGGAGGGGCCTTGTGTCCATTACAGTAGCAGTTGCCGTAAGAGCAGAACTCATAGCTGTGGAATCCGGCCTACCGCCGGGAGAGGAGCCATTGGGCTCAAGGGGTGTAACACGTAAATCGAATGTAGTGGGAGAGGAAGGGCTGATCGTAATAGCGTCGGCATTAACAGGAGTATCTTGTGGAGTGGGTGGTGCTAAATCTGTTAAAGGGGGTGGGTTGCTCGTAACGAAGGTGCGATTTTCACCTGGCTTATAGATAGGGTTGAGCATAAAGTTGTCCGGTGTCCGTCTTCTTTGTGAGCAGGTGGATTGAACAACGCGAGCGGCGCCTAAAAGGCCAACTCCCCCTAACACACTTGTAGAAACTACTAAAGGCATCGTTCCCCTGCTGAGTAGGAAGGTGCCAACGGAGCCCAGCCCCCCTCCATGAGTGCCTAAGACTACTGCTAAAAAGATGGTTGTAGCCACCACGGCCACCGTTACCCAAGCAGCTTTTTTTGTACAATTCGCGGAAGTATTGTGCAGTGTATGAGGTCGTCCTCGAACGGCAGTATCAGATGTTGTCATAAATACAATCCCTGTGTAAAAAAATTGGGTTGATTGTAACGAAAGACGTGAGAAATTATCAATAAATAATTGAAGATAAATACTTTGTGCTTGCTTATAGCAGGATCTTCTCGGTCAAAGATCAGTTCGATTTTAGAACCGCCAAGGAGTAGAAGCCATCCATCCGAGTATTTCCTCTCCAACAAAGGTAAGAGCCGTTGTGCAAAGCACTAGAAAGAAGTATCTCGAATAGATTTTGCTTCTGTGACGCTACGGACAGCTTCTCTGGAATCGTTGGAATTCACGGGGTCGTATCAGAGGTTGGCTTTAGATCAGAGAAAAGATCATCTACCGTAGATGCATTTACACTAGTTTTTTTATAATCTGGTGGCGTTGAGCTATTCGGTATTTGAATTTTCATGACTGTGACGTTATCCCGGGATTCTTCTACATTGATTGCATGGTCCACTATACCTTCGGCAGAATATTGTTCTGTGATGAGCCTTGTTATTGTATCTTCTTCCACATAGTCTTTTAAGCCGTCACAGGCTAGCAGCAGGGTGTCACCGGGACACAGAACCACTTCAGTGATTTGCGGCATGAAGTCTACAGCGCCGAGACAGTTAAAATCACCAAAAGCACTAGCCACATTCCCATGATGTCCAATGGGAAGAGCAATCCTCACTCCCTTGGGATCTTCTAACTCTCCCTCTTTTGGATGTATAAGGCAGACTCCTTCAAAAATGAAATTGTAACGAATACCGTATTCGGTTTCTGTGTAAATTCTCGATTCTTTTCTTGCCGCTTTCATAGCCATATTCCAATTATGTTCAGAGGCAAAGTCTCGCATGGGAGAAAGGGGAAGAGATTTTGTCCTGCCTTCAAAGTCTCTATAGAGGTTCGCTTCGCTATCTCCCCATGTTGCTGTATAGGCAATATGGGTTCTTTTGTCTATGTAGGATACAACGGCGGTTGATCCTTGCGCCGACGCAAATTCCTTGCTTCGTAAGTTATCTGTAATGCTGTCTGCCGTCTTTTGAAAGGCAAGGCGGATGTTGCCACGGGCGCTTACTAGGTGTATCTGAAAGACCATTACAAAATGCTCATGCAAATAATCAGCTACATCCCTTCCCCCATGCCCATCGCAGACGCCTGCAAGTAGGCCATCTTCGAGATCATAACAAAAATGGGTGTCTTCCATAGTTTCTCTTTTCCCTTGCGCTGCTGTTGCGCTTACAGAAAAGGTAAGTGGCCGTGTAGATGGCCGGGTGCGTAGGACAGATTTTAGTTCTTCTCTTGTTGGCCAGCAGTTACTGGGTTTATTTCCTAAGACGCGTTCATCCCCTATGTGTTCATCCCATGATTTTACTAGATTGAACAGCATAGCTCTTTGATCTGGGTCTCTGATGTTTTTCGGGATCATGGATTGTATGACTTCATCTGTTAAAAGGCTCTCTTTTGAAGCATGCATCTTTTGTACATGGGATGGTCTAGTGTCTGTCATAGTGGTCGTTGTTACAGAAGAAGAGGATGATGAGCTGACAATGGACTCGGACGGTTGAAACACTCTTGTAGAGTTGATAGGACTGTCTTTCTTTGTTCTATCAGAAGGGACGGAGTTTATCGTTGCAATGGTCGTTGTTACAGAAGAAGATAATGAGCCGACAACAGACTGGGATCTTGTAGAGTCGATAAAACTGGATTCCTTTGTTCCATTTATAGAGGTTGTCTCTGGGTTCAGAGTAGGAGTTTTACCCAGAGACCCATATGGGTTATTACCACCTCTTTTCTTTCTCTGCGAATTTCCTTTGAGACCTGCAGGCTCCGAGGTTTGCTTTTTTTGTGAGCAAGCGGATTTAATAGCGTAAGTAGCAAGGCCAAGGTCAAGGCCCACCAGAGAGCCGACAGAAATACATAAAGGCATCGTTCCTTTGCTTAGCAAGAAGGCGCCGACGACGCCTAGACCGGCTCCGTGGGTAGCCACAACCACTACTAAAAAGATGGCTACGATAAGCACGGCTACGGCCACCCAAGCGGCTTTTTTTGCAAAACTCATAGGGAGGGGCGGTGTAGGGGACAGTTTAGTGGTGGCAGTAATCTGTGGCATATTTGATCCTTCTTTTAAGTTGTAATAATGATTATATGGTAAATAATTATTAATTTAAACATATTAATATGAAATGTTATTATATTTTTATAAATACAATATTTTAGTTTTTAATTATTGTATGGTGTTTAATATTAGTTTGTTGCTGAGTGTTTATTGTTTTGGTTATTTCGTTGTGAAAATTTACAAATCGTCAATAAGTCTTTGATGGCAAATACTTTATGCTGATAGCGCGACAGAAAAAAATCTATGGAAGAGAAAGTGAGTTTTCTCTACCTTTGTAAGACTATTTTAGAGAGGGAGGTTTTTTTATGAAGATTGCCGTGGTGGGATGTGGGATGATGGGTGGGGCTTTGGCTAGACATTTTGCTAAGAGCCACTCTGTAGTGCTATGTGATAGGGGAATGAAAAAAAGTCAGAGTCTAGCAAGGGAGATCGGAGCTGATGCTGTCGAGCGTATCAATGATGCCGTCTCTGATGCGGATATTATCCTTCTTGCGGTGAAGCCAAAGAACTTAGCGGACGTTGCAAAGGCCACTACCGCCTCTTTGAGTAAAAAACAGATATTGCTAAGTGTTCTTGCGGGAACGCCGCTTGCTGTGCTGAGGAAACATTTCCCGGAGGTTTCTCTCGTGAGGATGATGCCCAACCTTGCTTTGATGTGTGGCCAGGGAGTGATTGGCCTCGTAGAAGATCCTTATCTAACACCAGAAAACAAGAAGCTTGCGCAGTCCATTCTAGAAGGATTGGGGTTACTGCATTGGCTTGCAGAGGAAAAAGTAGAGGCATTGACGGCTCTTTCTGCTTCTTCTCCTGCTTTAGTCTACGTCGTTTTAGAGTCGATGATTGAGTCGGGGATATCGATGGGATTTACGTATAGCGAATCTGAGGAGTTTGTGCTCAAGACGGTGGAGGGGGCCATTGCACTGCTCAGGCATTCCAAAAAGCATCCGGCTGAGCTCAAGATACAGATCGCCTCGCCGGGGGGGACGACGATTGCGGCTTTAAAAGAGATCGAATCTACGGGCGTCCGCGCAGGCATATGGAGCTCAGTACTTGCTGCTTATCACAGAGGACTACATATGACAGATGAGTTTGATGGAAAGTGAAATAGCTTTTCTTTTTGTACAAAAACCCACTTTTCTGTAATGAGGAGGAAGTAGGGGCGATTTTGTAAAGAGAGGGCTTATTGATGAAACTCACCATAGAAAATGATGTTATTAGAAAAAATGTGGAGATATTTAAGATCTTGCTGAAAAAAGCAAGTCAAGATTCTTCCCATAAGAAGGAGTCAGAAGACAAAACATATAAAGCCTACATCCATAGAGTCAGAGGGGAGATCCGTTTTTTTGATATCTCTCCCAAAGTAGAAGAAGATCAGGAGTGGAAGTGTATTTCTTTCAAGGTGATGCTAGACCGCGAAAAGCCGGAGAAGCTCCTTTGCGAAGTGTCTGATGAAGGGCAAGTTGTTTTTCGCTGCGACGATATAAAGCCTAATGCATTACATAACCTTTCTGAGACTCTCAAAGTGATTAATCTGATGGCCAGGCTGCTCCCTCATATAGAAAGTTTGCCGAGGCTATTTTTAGAGTTCTCACAGATCAACTTAGATAGACTGCCTCAAGACATGCCCTCACGTGATATTATTCATGATGCCTGGCATCAAGTAGATAGGCTAGGTGCCGAGAGAGTTTTGCAAGAAAAAGAAGTGGGCACCTATATCTTTAGAAAAGATCCCTTTGCAGAGATTATGGAAAGTGAGCTCAGCCGGGCGCATGGAGAGCTTGTCAAATGTGTTACGCTAAGTTATGTCAGTTACAATGGGCGTGTGTGTGATTTAACTATTGTTAAAATAGAGAAAGGATGGCTTTTCTATAACGATGATCCCAACTTAGACGAGCCCATCTATCCTACGTCTAACATGTTATTAGAGAGCCTTCGTAGCGTGATCAAAAAGCCGCTTTTAGAGGGAGCTTAAGCTTTTGTAGCCGGCATCAGAGAGGTAGGCGCTTGGGAAATGGGACATACTTTCCTATAGAGGTATCTGATCCACTCGGGGATACAGTTTACAAAAGAAAAATGCCATCCTTCGCAGTCTAAAGTCCCTTTGGTGTAGAAGTAATTGGCAATGGCAATGGTGCTTGCAGCGGCTAGCACGATCCCTGCAAAGGCGAAAGGACAGCCTATGAGCAGGGCGGTAAATCCTACGGCTGAAATAGTGATAGCGACAAGAGCTACGATGTGAGAGAGTAGTTTTTTCTTTCCTTGGGTGCGAAGGGTTTTTGCCAGATCTTCTGCTTGTTTCTGCCCTTCTATTTGAGCGGTGCTATCTGCGGAGCGCAGCTTTTCTAAGATAGGTCGTAGTTCTTTTTGTACTTTATCTGCACACCAGGGCTGCACTCTTCTTGCTAGGTTGTTATACTTTACTTCGAGGAATTGCTCGCTTAGGGTGGATTCTTTGTCTTTGAGCTCTTGTGGAGAAGCGCCGCGGGGTAGCTTTATTTTGGTTAAATGCTTGATTTTCTCTATCTCCGTAGGGGAGAGTTGCAAGAACTCCTCTTGGAGATGGGATAGGGATTCCTGCAGCTCGGCTCTTTGGATTTTACTTAGAAACGTCTGCGCTTGCACAGGCATAATGCCGGGAGACGTCAAAGCATTTTCGAGTTGAGTGGCTAGGGTTTGCACTACTTTTTTTCTCTCAGGATCTTGACAGGACTCCACTTTTTGTCTAAGAGCTGTTAGAGAGTTTTGCAAAAGCTCTTCTATTTTTTCGGGGGAATCTGCTTTTTGCAGCTCGCGCAGCTGCTCCTCTAGAGAAGGTGTTATCTGCTGTAAGAAGTCGTACTCTCTTTTTAGGGCATTGCCTTCAAATAGAGCTTCTATACCACAAAGGGCAATTCCCGTAATGCTCATAGGGAGCAGGAGGGCTGCACAGATGGCTTTGCTTCCACTAATAGAGGTGATGGAGTTCGTAATTTCTATTGCCGTAGTGGAGAAGCTTAACAGGCTATGGAGAAGACTCACCGGCATTCCTGAGAGGCGTATGTGCGCATCGATCTCTCCTTCGACATCCCCGATGGCTCTAGATTTAATGAGACTGGAGAGAGTGCTGAGAAAAGAGTAGGGGAGGTAGAGAATATTGGAAGCGGAAGGGATTTGTGACTCACCCGCCGCCATCACCACAGAGGACTTGGGCAGGAAAAAAGAAAGGGGTGTACATTCTTTTTTTAAAATTGAGCAGCATGTCATGGACTTTCTCGCGTGTTAATGAGGCTCTATTATAATTGATAATCATGACAATTTCTATTATTAAAAATCGATTTTCTATATATAAAACAATTTCGGTTTAATGAGATTTTTATAATTGTTTTGAGAGGTGGTAAATGAAGGTTTTTTTTGCAGTAGTTTGTTTGAGTGTTGGTGGGGCAGGCATAGCTGTAGAGCCAGTTAAGGAAGCGCCCGCTATATCGATACCTATGGCAAGTACAAATTTTATTGCTAAGGACTATAGTCATTTGGTTGGAATGAAGGGATTTAGCAGGGAGCTCCTGCAGCTCCATTTTTCCCTCTATCAAGGCTATGTAAAAAATCTCAATGTCTTATCAGGGCAAATAGAGAGTTTTCAAAAAGATATTTTAAATCGTTCCTACGAGTTTGGAGCGCTCAAAAGACGGTGGGCTTGGGAGTATGACGGCATGAGGCTGCACGAGCTCTACTTTGACAATTTGGGAGGCAGTGGAGCAATGGCACTCGACCCTTCCCTGCAAAAGGCCATCGAAGAGCATTTTGTTTCACTCGACGCGTGGAAAGCAGACTTTATTGCAACGGGGATGATGAGAGGAATAGGCTGGGTGATTTTATACAAAGATCAGGCGTCAGGGCGACTTTTTAACGTGTGGATCAATGAGCATGACACAGGGCACTTTATAGGAAATATCCCTCTGCTTGTGATGGATGTATTTGAACACGCGTACATCACAGAGTATGGCTTAGAAAAAGAAAGATACATTAACGCCTTTTTTGCTAATATCAATTGGAAAGTAGTAAGCGACAGATGGCTTAAATAGGTACTATGGCGAAATTTCCCGGCACGATTCCTCTTCCTGATCGTATTAAGACGTTAAGGGAAGAGAGAAGAATACATATGGTGTCCACAGCGAAAAGAGGGGTTATTTTTCGCTTGCTTATCATTTTTGCCGAGCTGCTTGGCTTTGTATACTTTGGCAGTTCCGCGCTTCTTCTAGATGGCCTCTCTAGTATCATGGATGTCGGATCGAGCCTTTTTCTGATCTTTTGTATCAAGATGGCGGACAAACCGCCTGATACACACCACCCTTTTGGCCATGGAAGATTAGAGCCTATTGGTGGGCTGCAGCTGGGCATCTTCTTATTTGTGCTCGGTATTACCATGATCGTGCAGCAGTCCGCCGCACTAGCTGAGAGTACTGCTGTTAGGGTCATATCTCCCTATACATGGCTGATTCCTTTTGGCGCCGTGATCCTTTTAGAGCTCGGCTACCAACATATTAGACGGGCGGCAAAGAAACAAAATAGTCCTGCTCTGTTGGCGGATGCTATCCATTATCGAATAGATAGCATGAATAGTCTATTTGCAACGATCGCTCTTCTATTTGCGGCTTATTTCCCTTCCTATGGCGTGATGATAGACCACCTTGGAGCGATCGTCATAGCTGTTATGATGATGGTCATTGGTGTTCTAGCTGTCAAAAATAACTTAAATCAGCTTTTAGATAGAGTTCCGGAGAGCAGCTATTTCGCCCTGGTGCGCGAGGCTGCCTTGCAGGTAGAAGGGGTGCTCTCTACAGAAAAGTTAAGAATACAGATTTATGGGCCTGATGCACATGTAGCCATCGACATAGAGGTAGATCCTCTCCTTTCCGTTGAAGTAGCCCACGAGATCACGCAGAAGGTGCGCTCTGAGATCCAAAAGTCGTGGCCCTCTGTGCGCGATGTGATCGTGCATGTGGAGCCCTATTATGGAGAAGATCACATCAATCGCTACTAGGATTTTTTCTTAAGTGTCGCTGTTTTCTTGATTTTCAGTGCAAGGATGATGATAGAGATCCAGCTCATCAAGCTCATCAAGCCTGAGGGGAAGAAATGTAGCGTTTTAGAAAAGCGCCAAGTGAAAAATCCCTCTAAGAGAATACTGATGATGAGGGCTATCCAGGCACCTGCTCTTTTTTTCTTGTACATCGCCATAGCTGCAAGAAGAAGTCCTATTCCAAAGATCAGTCCCGACACTAAAGAGGGGGTGCTTTTTGCTTGGACATAGCCAATACTGCCCCCTACTAGGACTAAGAGCCCGTAGAGGAGTACAAAAGATGCGGTGCGTTTCATAAACAAGAACTCCTTAAGATAAAAAAGGTACTATAATGGAGGGGAAAATTCTCCTTCCAGATTTTTTTTTGTTTTTTTGCATCTTCGATTTTAAGATTGCATACAGAGTAGGTGATCGGCATCCCTACCATGATCGCTGCCGAATCTTCCTAATATGTTTAAAATAAGTTAGATAAAAGACGTTCTCTATCCTGTTTTCTGTTTCGCATAACTGTTCACTAGTTTTAGCTGTTCAATAAATATTGAACAGTATATCCTAATGAACAATAGGAGATGATAGTCAACTACCCATCCCTAAAGGGAGAGGCTTGAGGAAAGCTTCAAGCCCTATGTTGACCAGCCTCTGTTCTGAGCAATCGGGACTACGTTAGGAGCGAATGTATAGTTACCTTGGGATGCCGCCCCAGTCCCAAGCTCTAAGATAGATGGTTAAACACGCAGAAGGGTTAAGCGCGCGCTGTCTATATGTAAACCGCTCTATAACTTTGGCGAGGGGAACATTACCGGAGTAATCCGAGATTGCAGGTAACTGCTATGGGGGAGAAATCTCCCGTTTTTTAACAATTGAACAAGGGAGCGCGCCTTCCTCCCCCAGCTGAAGCAGGGGGTCTCCGGCGTGTCAGTATGATGAAAGCTCGATTTCTAGTAAGTTCAAACGAAGATCCGGCAGAAGGCAATATCTATGCTGATAGGTCGGCTCTTATTCTTGATTGGCTTTTGAGAGAGGGGGTAAAGAGGCGGAGATTCTCCTTAAGAGAAGTAGCCAGGGAAATAGAAGTAAGCGTGGGGCTGGTTCAGCGTGTTTTTGGTATCTTGATCTTGCAGGGACTTCTTCAAACTGAAGGAATAAGAACAGCTAAGAAGTTTTTCTTCAAGAAGTCGAAGCTTCTTCTTGAAAGCTGGTTAAAGCACTATAGCATTGCAAAAAAATGCAAAATGAGGACTTATCGTTCAGGCTTGTCTGAAAAGACAGAACTTCTTGATGCGCTAAAGAAATCAAAATTAAGTCAGAAGGTGGCATTGGCTCTTCATTCAGCCACTGAGGCCCATGGTTGTAAGAATACCAATCTGAACACCCTCGAACTATATATGCTCGATCCGGCAGTCCGATCAAAGCTTGAAGATATCCTTCAATTAGAACCACAAGAAAGGGGTTATGAGGTTTTACTAATTGAGCCTTACTATGAGAGCTTGCTTAATCTTGGAGTGGATTCAGACAAAGGTATGAAAACCTGTCCAGTTCTTTTAACTTTCCTTGACCTTTACCATTTTCCTCTGCGTGGACAAGAGCAGGCTGAATTTATGGTAGAACGCATCTCTGAGCTAAAACGCATCTACAAGAGCGGTTAATCCCAATGAAACAAAATCAAGAAGACAAGATCATCTCCGAATTTCTAAATTCGATCGGCCCATGGCGTGAATGTATTGTTATCGGAGGTGGTTTTGCTCTCTTTATCTATAAACTCCATCTGGCTGATCCGAAGCTGGAGAATATCCCGATAGGAACGCGAGATATTGACTCTCTGATTCCTCGACGGGTTCCAGAAATTTCCAAAAAGAATATCGCAAAGCACCTCTATGAAGCTGGATTTGCGCACGTTTTTAAAGATGTAGACGTTCCTGCCACAGAGGCATATGTGAAGGAGATCGATGGTTTGGAGGTAGAAATAGAATTTCTGACAGATTCCGCTACTCGAAATAATAAAAACAAAAATGTCGTTATTGGGGGTGTTGTTGCTCAACCGCTAAGCTATTTGACTTTGAGTTTGCAGATGACAACGGAGTTTCAAACTTATTCAGGCGAAACGGGACGGGTTGTCTCCCCTGGAGCCTGGATGTTCCACAAAGGTCTTACTTTTACAAGGCGAAAGAGTCCTTCAAAGATGCTTAAAGACCTTTATGGGATCTGGTATGTAGCTGTACAGCTGGCAAACTTTTCAGATCAGGCTCTGGTTGAGTTCGAGATGTTGACAAAGCAGCATTCCAAATGGTTTGAGACTTTTTGGAAAAATCTGCATAATTGGATGGACAATGCATCGCCTGCTGAATGGTCTAGGCTAGAAACCCAAGATCCATCAGGAAAACTGAAAAAGCTGGGCTTTGAACGCCTTGTAAAGAAGCTGCTGACCTTTTAGCCAATCATCTCTTCGATTCTCAGGCCCCTACCGATGATAGCCTTGATTTGTGGGTGAAGGGCACTCCCTTTAACGGGAGCCGCCGGTTTTGTTCTTGTCCATTGACAACGTCATAGGAAAGAACTACCATTTAGCCTGGAAAACAGGAAAAATGGTATGGAAACAGAAATACTTTCTACAGGGCATTTACATAGAGCAGCTTACCTCCTAAAGAAGGGGGAGGTAGTGGCTTTTCCCACAGAGACTGTATATGGACTTGGGGCTTGCCTATTTAACGAAAGCGCGATTCAAAAAATTTTTACTGTGAAAGGAAGACCTTCAGACAATCCCCTTATTGTCCATATTTCGAGTGCGGAGCAACTCGGCGAGATAGTAGAATATGTTCCCCCTGATTTTTTTCTATTGTATGAGGCTTTCTGTCCGGGGCCGCTTACCTTTGTGCTGAGGAAAAAGGGAGGGGATGCAAGGATTTTTTCTGCAGGCCTCCCTTCGATTGCTGTGCGTTTC
>JAHFTP010000217.1 GCA_023265495.1 Chlamydiota bacterium | reverse complement strand
GATTGTTGGAGGTTCTGCATTCGATTCCTATTACCATGATAGATGGTTTTTGTATGGTTACATATTCTTTCAAGGTTTTTCCTCAAAGTTGACTAGCGTTTCGTTTATCTTTTCCTGTACGTAAAGGGCAAGCTCAGGATGGGCTATCCGTAACCAGTCTTCAAACGGATGCATAATACGGATAAATTCCTTTTCAAAGACTTTTTTTTGTTTGACACAGTCCTCTTTGACGAGCCTTCCGACATCAATTTTTATGGCTTTTTCTCCTAGGAACCCACAGTTTGTGCGTATGTTGGGATCTCTATCGTGGTAGCCTCTTTTGGATCTGGTAACAATCAGATCTATGAGGGAGTCAATGGCCTTTTTTGCTTTCTCTGTTTCCCCCCTTTTCATAAGGGCAGAAATCCTGTCATAGACATGGTCTGCCCTTCGCTGCACGACAAAATCAAAGCGGTTGAGGTCTAGGCTGTGGGCTATATGCAGTTTGTCTACGATAGTGAGGGAATTGAGCAGATGGTTTGATGGGTTAAGATGGATATAGACCACACCGGTATCTTGAGGCATCTCCTCAAAGGCGATCTTATAGCTGGCAAAGTCCCTGCGTATTTTATCTTCTCTATGGGCGATTTTTTTCTCTCTGTAGCGGTCGATGATATAAGGGATGGGGAAGTGCTGTATCCAGAAAGGAACGGTAAAAACGCGCTGTTTGAAGAATTTAATGACGTAATGTCCATCTTGGCTTAGGAAAATGAATGATTGTCCTCCGCAGCCGAGGTATTTGTAGGGTTGGCCTAGTGCTAAGCTGAGCTCTCCTTGTTCTTCATCACTTAAGGGCCTTGTCTCAAAGGAGGGGGTAAAAGGGCGTTTGGAAGAAATACCCCAGATGGTGAAGTCATCCGTTGCTTTTTTGCAAAGCAGATGCGCTGCAGGGTAAAGGGCTATGACGGCCAAAAGGAGAGAAAAAAATTTAACAAAACGCATGTTCATAAAGAGGATATCTCAAGTAGAAGGGTTGCTGTTATTTTGCTGTATTTGCTCTTTTAAGAATAGGGCAAGCTCCGGATCTTTTGTCTCTAACCACTGGCAGAGGCTGTCTGTGATTTTTATTAGATCATCTCTGTAGATGCTGGGGTCTTTCCTCGATGGATCTCTTCGAAACCTGCCCACATCGATCTGGATAGGGGTATCTCCTATAAAACCAAAGTTGGTGTTGATATCAGGATCTTTGTCAAAGATTCCTTTGACGGATCGGGAGATCAGGATGTGCACGAACTGAGAGAGCGCCTCTTTAGCTTTTGCTCTGTTTGCATCGATGAGTCTTTCTAGCTCCGGATAGAAGGGCTTTGCTTTTTTCTGAATCAAAAACTCCATGGAGTCAGCATCGAGCGTATGGACAACTCCGATTTTATCGTAGAGAGTGATTGTCGTGTGGATGGCATCGGTCTTGTTGAGGTGGAGATATTCGAGCCCTGTCTCATTTTTGAGCTCATCAAAGGCGATCTTATAGCTGCCAAAGTCTGTGTAGAGCTCCTGATCTTTTTGCTGTACTTTGTCTAGTTTATACTGCGCTAAGGAAAAGATGTTAGGGGCAAATTTAAGCCAAATAGGGGGGCGTAGGTGGTAGATGCGAAAAAATTTGACCACATGCTCTTCATCATCGGAAGAGAATACGTAGCATTGCGCCCCTTTTCCCAGGTAATGAAGGGGTTTTGAGAGAATCTGTCTTGCCTTTTCCTCTTCCGGGGAGGTGGATGGCTCCCACATGGGCTCATAGGGGAGGGTAGACCGGATCTTACAGAGGGCAAAACCATCTGTCTGCGCTCTGCAAAACCGTTGCGCTCCATAGACAATAATAAGACTCATAGAAAGAGTCAAAAGGAACTTACCTAGTTTTCTCATACACTTCTCTTAGTTTGAATGGACGATTATGCCATTTTTCTAGAGTTTTGTGCATGGATAAGTTTTAGGTAGGTTCTCTCCGATTAAAGAGATCCCTCCCCAAGGAGGTCTCCTACGTCGTAGCAGTGCGAATATAGAAAGAATTCTTAGGAGCTTTTCGAGTGAAGGCATACCTTTTTACCTTTAAACGCCATCCCTAAATGTATAATGCGATATATGCCTCGGCTCCGGAGCTCCAGATCGTACTCTTTGTTTTCTATCTGCTGCAGAGGCGCTTTGGCAGCGTTTTCCAAATCAATCTATTCATATGAGCACATAATATTATATATGTATAGATTTAGTCAAGCTGCTAACAGACCTGCGGGTTTTTTGGGGATGAGTATAACGTCGTATCTTCCGTAGCCGCTTTCGCGGTTGGATTTGACCTCGTGCGTATCGGAGAGGCCAAGTAGCATCCCTAGTACAAAAGCGTGATAGATTTTTTCCGGTTCGCTCGCAGAGATATCAAAAACACTGACGGCAGAAAGAAGGAAGTTTTGGAAAATCTTGGAGAAAGTTTCCATATTGCCGCTAACCAGACTGTCTAGAAGAAGTTTATGTCTTTAAGGGAAAAAAATAACAGGAAATTGTCCTTGCAGCGCTCTGCATTGCTTGCTCTTCCAAATGGCGCATGAGGAGAATAGCCGGCTCTTATCGCTATCTGTCTTTTCAAAAAAGTAGCGGAGCATGGAAATATTTAGCGTCTTGCCAAAACGGCGCATACGAGGGATAAGAACAACCTTCGAGCTGTTTTCAACAAGTTCCTGGATGAAAAGAGTTTTGTCCACATAGGCATAGTCCCCTTCGATCAACTCTTTAAAATCACTTATCCCTATGGGGAGTCGCCTATGTTTTTGCATATTTCCTCAAGATGCCGCGGTAAAAGCAAATATACCAAAATTTTCCTTTGTTTTCTCCAAAAAAATGTAAGATTGCGGAGTCTAATGAGCTCACATAAGTTTTTCAGCTCAAACTTAGTAGAGACTAAAGGTCTTTGTCACGTCGTTGTACGGTCCGCCTGCAGGTGCATTTTGCGGATCTAGTAATTCTAGGCGGATGGTATGACTCCCTTTTTTTAGTCCATAGATGTAGTAGGGAACCCAATCAGAGAGAGTCCTTTGATCGACTCCATCAATTGTGAGTCTCACCTTGTATCCATCTCTAGAGAGCACACAGTT
>JAHFTP010000216.1 GCA_023265495.1 Chlamydiota bacterium | reverse complement strand
GCCCCGCCGGGGCGGGTCGGCAGATCTTTTTGCGATTGATGGTTCGATTACTTTCGAAAGTGGCAGGCCAGGAGGGACTCGAACCCACAACACGCGGATTTGGAATCCGCTGCTCTACCAATTGGAACTACTGGCCTCAAAATCTATAAAAATGAGGGCTGTCCTTTTCACAAAGAAACAGCCCTCAATCGTAAGAATTCGCCAGCTACTTGCCTTCCTTGTGAGAGGTGTGCTTTCTGCAAAACTTGCAGTAGCGATTAAATGTCAATTTGTCAGGCGTCTTAGTCTTATTCTTGTTAGTCCAATAATTCTTTCGCCTGCACTCTGAGCAATCTAAGCTCACAATGATTCGCATATACTACTGCTCCTACCTTAAAATTACTCTAAAATTTCTGAGATGACACCAGCGCCTACAGTACGACCACCTTCGCGAATAGCAAAGCGCAATTCTTTTTCCATCGCAATAGGAGTAATCAACTCAACTTCCATCGCACAATTGTCACCAGGCATCACCATTTCTACGTTCGCCGCAAGCTTTACCACACCAGTTACGTCTGTGGTACGAAAATAAAATTGTGGCCGATATCCATTAAAAAATGGTGTGTGACGACCACCCTCTTCTTTTGTTAATATGTAAGCCTCGGCCTTAAACTTCTTATGAGGAGTGATGCTGCCAGGCTTTGCAAGCACCTGACCTCGTTCAACTTCTTCTTTCTTCGTCCCTCTCAGTAGTGCGCCGATATTGTCCCCAGCCTCACCCTGATCTAGCAGCTTTCTAAACATCTCTACGCCTGTAACAACTGTCTTAATAGTTGGACGTAACCCGATGATCTCAACTTCTTCACCGACCTTAACTATGCCGCGCTCTACTCGACCAGTCACCACTGTGCCTCGGCCAGATATCGAAAATACGTCTTCTACTGGCATTAAAAAAGGCTTGTCCTTATCTCTTTTGGGCTGAGGTATAAAGCTGTCTACAGCATCCATGAGCTTAGCAATGCAATCTTCACCGTATTCTCCGGTATCTCCCTTAAGTGCTTGCGTCGCTGAACCTTTAATCACTGGAATCGTATCTCCAGGAAACTTGTAAAGCGTCAAAAGCTCACGAACTTCCATCTCAACAAGATCCAACAACTCCTTGTCATCAACCATGTCGCACTTGTTCAAAAATACCACGACCGCGGGTACGCCTACTTGACGCGCCAATAAGATATGTTCACGTGTCTGAGGCATTGGACCGTCAGCTGCACTCACCACTAATATGGCTCCGTCCATCTGCGCTGCTCCAGTGATCATGTTCTTTACATAGTCAGCATGCCCAGGACAATCCACATGTGCGTAATGCCGCTTGTCTGTCTGGTACTCCACGTGTGACGTATTGATCGTGATCCCGCGCTCCTTCTCCTCTGGCGCATTGTCAATCTGATCATAGGCCCGTGCCTGCGCAAATCCCTTCTTTGCTAACACTGTCGTGATCGCTGCTGTCAACGTCGTCTTCCCGTGGTCAACGTGGCCTATCGTACCTATGTTGCAGTGTGGCTTACTACGGTCAAATTTCTCCTTAGACATATTTCCTCATCTTTCTACTTACAAATATTCAAGCAGCGGTTTTGCAGTCAAGAACCAATTTTTTATTAAACGTTCATACCAGATGTTTTTGAAATAATCTCCTTCGCAATTGCAGAAGGAACCAGATCATAAAATAAGGGTTCGAGACTAAATGTTGCTCTCCCCTGAGATACTGAACGTATTGCTGTTGAATATCCAAACATTGCAGCCAATGGAACGTGCCCCTTGATTAACTGTAGGCCAGCTTTTGGAGTTATTTCTACCACTCGACCACGCCTACTATTAAAGTCCCCGATAACCTCACCAAGAAACGAATCAGGACAAATTATTTCGCATTTCATTATGGGTTCTAATAGTGCGGGTTCCGCACTTGTGTAAGCATCACGAAAAGCCATAGCAGCAGCTATTTTGTAAGCTAGTTCAGTCGCCTCGGGCTCAACAAAAGATCCACCAACTAGACGGACCTTAAGATCAACCACGGGAAATCCACCCAAAAACCCGCTGGAACATGATTCAAATATTCCTTGCTTAATAGAAGGAGTAAAATTGCTTGGAATTTCTGCCTTAGTAAGAGCATTTTCAAATAGGAATCCTTCACCACGATGAAGGGAGGAAAGTTCAATAATACAATGCCCTGTTTGATTTTTTCCTGCAATATTACGGGCGAACCGGCCTTCTCCTCGCCCTGCTGAAACTACCGTCTCTTTATAGGCTACCTGAGGCTTCCCAATATTGGCTTGAACCCTAAACTCCCGAAAAAGTCGATCGATGACGATTTCTAAATGTAACTCTCCCATTCCAGAAATGATGACCTGTCCAGTTTCCTCGTCAATTTTAACTCTTAGGGAAGGATCCTCAAGGCCTAGACGTTTTAGGGACTCCCATAGCTTCTCCTGATCAGCCTGAGTTTTCGGCTCCACGGTAATACTGATTACTGGCTCAGGATAATCAATTTTCTCCAGAAGCAAGGGCTTTCCCTCAGCACACAATGTATCGCCTGTAGAAGAAAATTTTAGTCCTACTATCGCGACTATATCCCCCGCACTAGCAGTGGGAATATCCTCTCTCTTGTTAGCATGCATTTGAAGAATTCTGGCGACTCGCTCTCTCTTTTTTTTCGAAGAATTATATACAGTGGAACCAGAGTCTATTCTTCCGGAGTAAACTCTGACAAAGGCCAGCTGACCCACAAACGGATCATTCATGATTTTAAACACCAAACCTGAGAACGGTTCAACTTCATCAGGTTTTCTTACCTCTTGAGGTTCGTCTTCACAAATAACCAATCCCTTAACTGGGGGAACATCTAAGGGCGAAGGGAGAAGGTTTATTACTGCATCCAATAATGGCTGCACACCGATATTTTTAAACGATGCACCACAAAA
This sequence comes from Chlamydiota bacterium, assembly GCA_023265495.1. GTDB lineage: Bacteria > Chlamydiota > Chlamydiia > Chlamydiales > Rhabdochlamydiaceae > JAHFTP01. The sequence continues at coordinate 163 of JAHFTP010000216.1, read as the reverse complement.
AATTGGTACGATGTCCAGTGTAAGACAGGCTTTTCTAGATACCTTCAAAATCTCTTGATCCGAAATCACGCTACCTGATAGATACTTCTCTAGGATCTCTTCGTCTGCCTCAACTACAGCTTCAATCAAAGTATCCCTATATCTCTGAGCTTCACTACTTATG
>JAHFTP010000215.1:1436-3121 GCA_023265495.1 Chlamydiota bacterium | reverse complement strand
GCAGCCCATACCCTTTTTTATATCTTCCCACCCATACCATAACTACAGGCATAAGGCCTAGAAGAAGGGCACATCCGATTCCGCCTGCGTAAGTAAGCGCTTGCAAAAAGACGTGAGGATGAGAGAGGGCAATGACAAGCGGTGGGAAAAAAACAGCAAAAGCAAGTGCTATTTTTTTCTTTCCCACTTTAGCGATTTTTAAGCCATCAGCTAGGAAATCAATCAAACCCAACGTCACACCTAAAAAGGAAGTAGTCAGAGCAAAGAAAGCAAACGCTTGGCCTATCCCATAAATCCAAGGGGACTCAATAAATTGTTTCAGAGGGAACACAGCATTCTGTCCTTGCATCTTTGCGCTTAGAAGCCCGCCATCCCCTCCTAAGGGAACTATTCCTAGGATCAACATCTCCCAAATTACATAGATGACAAAGGGAAGGGCTGTGCCAAATAAGATCGATCTTCTAACGAGTTTGGCATTGTGCTCTAAGTAGGACGTCAAACTCGGTAAAATGCCTTGATAACTAAACGAAGTGAAAATAATGGGCAGGGCAAAAAAAGCAATGCCCCAATTTTGCATGGAGAGATATTCCCATCGGACATGCTTGTATCCTAAAAAGACAAAGGCTAAATAAGAAACGACAAGTCCTATCATGAAAAACATATTCACTTTGTCTACCGCTCTTGTTCCCAAGTAGACGATAGGCGCAAATACAATAGCAAAAAGGACAATACATCCTTTCACAGACAAAGATCCTTGAAAAAGAGAAGCAATGAGATTTCCCCCTCCTGCCATATAAGCAATAGTCAAGCAGTAGAAGAGAAAAAGATATAACAGCCAGGATAGTACTTTTCCCTTTGCCCCGAGCAAATGGCCTGCCATAGAAACGAGGTTCGCATCCTTGGGCATCCATAAACATATTTCCAAAAGAAGGAGCCCTGTTGCTGCCATAAATAGCCAGCAGAGCATATACATCAGCAAGGCAGGGATAAAACCTCCGCTGCATGTAGCCACGGGAAGTGCTAACATACCCGCGCCAATTGCTGTTCCTGCCACGAGAAATGTCCCACTCAAAGTCTTAAAAAAAGATTTGCTCATACTTACCCCAAGAAAGTTCGAGGAGAAGATAGCAGCAGGGGAGATTTCTTTCCATTTGTCTTTTCCTCCTAAGAACCTTGACTTTTAGCCTCCAATTCTCTAACTTATCGTCATTTCCTATGATCAAACCAATCTGTAGCGATAGACAGTGCAACAAAAAATTTACCCATTCGAAACACATAATCTCCCCATTGATAAGATCGACAAGGACGCTCTCTACATTTTAGAAAAATTCAGAGCCGCAGGCTATACAGCCTATCTTGTGGGAGGAAGCGTGAGAGACCTCCTGTTAAATAAAAAACCTAAAGACTTCGACATATCCACTTCCGCAGAGCCTGAGGAGATACGCCGTCTCTTTAGGAACTGTATTTTGATTGGAAGGAGATTCCGCCTAGCGCACATCCGCTTTGGACATAAAGTCTTTGAAGTGTCCACGTTTCGATCCGGAGATAACGAAGCCGATACGCTGATTGTCAGGGACAATGAGTGGGGAACGCCAGAAGAGGACGTCCTGCGAAGAGACTTCACGATCAACGGACTTTTTTATGACTCCTCCAACCAAACGATCATCGACTTTGTGGGGGGGTAT
>JAHFTP010000215.1:0-1426 GCA_023265495.1 Chlamydiota bacterium | reverse complement strand
AAGATGCTTCGCACCATAGGACAGCCCTTTTTACGGTTTAAGCAAGACCCCGTCAGAATGATCCGCCTACTGAAATTTCGAGCGCGATTTGGCTTTACGATCGACCATGACGCTCACATCGCCCTATTAGAAAATAGGCAAGAGATCATGAAGAGCTCCTCTTCCAGGATTTTAGAGGAACTCCTTCGCATGTTAGAATCAGGGTCTGCAGAAGCCTTTTTTAGACTGATGATTGAATATGGCCTCCTGCAGCTGATGCTCCCCTTCCTTTCCTCCTTCATGGAAGGGAAAGAAGGAGAGGAGATCTACGCTTACCTACAAGAAGTGGACAACTATGTACATGAATTGCCCGGCACTCCTCCTCGATCCGTTTTACTTACCTGCCTACTTTTTCCCATCTTCCAAAAAAGGCTACAAACAAGATACCTAAGCAGGGAAAGGATCCCCCATCTAGGAGAGATCCAAAACGAGGCTTTTGACCAGGTAAATGAACTCTTCCATGTATTTTTCCATGTGCCCCGCAGGCTGAAATTAGAGCTCGTTTCCATACTCACTTCGCAGTATCGACTCACTCCCCTTGAAAAGAAAAAGCTCCGTTTCTTGCGCATACCAAGCGACCCGAGCTTCTCCTTTGCCCTACAGTTTTTGCAGATAAGGAGCTGTCTAGAACCCGGCTTGCAGAAAGTGTGGGAAGAGTGGCACAAAGAGATGGAGTCACCCTCTTCACCTAAAAGACGGAACAGAAAAAGAAGATCTCCAAGAAAAGCGCCGCCGGCGCCAGAACCTTCGTAAAACGCGATGACGCTACCTTCTTGCGCTCCTTTCTCTTTTGTCGGCCCCTCCCTTGCAGAAGGAGCGCTGCCCGCCCTCTTTTATTTTGCCTTGTCTGCGGAGGAGAGCCTCCACACAGACCCTTTTAACCAGCCGGTCAAAGCGCTAGCAACACTCCCCCTTCGTATTTTCTCCCTAGATCTTCCCTGGCATGGAAAAGACTTGCCAGCGACAGAAGCATTGAAAGGATGGGCAGAAGAATTGGAAAAGAAAAACACCTTCTTTGACACTTTTCTCTATCAGGTAGTCCAAGGAATTGAGGATCTCCGCAGTAACCGCATTCTCATCCCGGAGAAAACAGCTCTATGCGGGCTGTCTAGAGGAGCGTTTGTAGCCACCCACGTAGCGGCGCATATTCCCTGGATCCCCTTTTTACTGGGCTTTGCCCCGCTGACCAAGTTAAGCCAAGCAAAAGAGTTCCATCACTCCAAACACACTTCTACCATCGAATCCCTTAATCTCATCCACCTGCTAGAGCGCCTCGCAGAAAAAACAGTCCGATTCTACATAGGCAACCACGACACAAGAGTTGGTACGGCGGAGTGTTTTCACTTTATCCATGCGCTGACAGAGGCCGCCTATGCAAAAAAGATCC
>JAHFTP010000214.1 GCA_023265495.1 Chlamydiota bacterium | reverse complement strand
GTAAAAAAAAGGAAAAAGAAAAGGTCTATGGCAGAGCCTTTATTGAAGCTCTCTACGGCAATGGAGTTATTTCGAAAATTTTCTCCTTTTTCTTTTTGCCACTCGTCGCCAAGGTGCCTCTTTTCTCCAGGCTTTATGGACTATTTCAAAGTAGCAAATGGAGCAAACCTAAAGTAAGTAAGTTTATCAACGCCTTTGCAGTAGACCCGAAAGAGTTCTTAGAAAGTCCTACCTCTTACGGGAGTTTTAATGACTTTTTTATCCGCAAGTTACACCCGGAGGCCCGGCCCATCTGCCAGGAAAACACGGTAGCCGTTATGCCGGCCGATGCCAGGTATTTATTCTATCCGCATATTGAAAAAAGTGATGGGTTTCTTATTAAAGGGGAGAAATTTTCTTTGAGCGAGCTGCTGCAAGATGGGGGCTTAGCAGAAACATATCGGTGTGGGGCTATGGTGATAGCCAGGCTCTGTCCTACGGATTATCATCGTTTTCACTTTCCCTGCAGCTGTGTCCCTGACAAGCCAAAACTCATTAATGGACCGCTCTACTCTGTTAACCCTTTGGCCCTGAAAAAGAATATCCATATCCTATGCCAAAATAAGCGGATGCTGACAAAGCTCCACACAAAGAATTTTGGCACTATTCTCTATATCGAAGTGGGAGCCACCTACGTAGGAAGCATCCATCAATCATTTATCCCGCATGAGTCTTATGCAAAGGGCGAGGAAAAGGGATATTTTTCCTTTGGGGGCTCCTCTTTAATTTTGCTCTTTGAGCCCAATAAGATCTGTTTTGACCAGGACCTTCTCGATATTTCTGCAAAGAAAATAGAGGTCAGAGCTTTACTCGGTCAATCTATGGGTAGCTGTCTTAATGTTGTGTAGGTTTTTCAGACATAAAATGGCAAATCGGACACTTTTCTAGCTTGTGTCCTTTTGCTGGGCAAAAGGACCTGGCGTAGTAAATCATTTGTAGGTGCAGCTTTTTCCAAAGCTTTTTTGGAAAAAGCTTTTTGAGATCCTTTTCTGTTTGCTCTACGGACTTGCCGGAGCTTAGGCTCCATCTTTTTGCGCATCTATGAATGTGTGTGTCTACGGGGAATGCATCTTTTTGGAATGCCTGTATCAATACAACAGAGGCCGTCTTATGCCCCACTCCGGGTAAAGCCTCCAAGGAGCGCAAGGAGCGAGGCACTCTGCCTTTATGTTGTTTCAGCAGTTTTGACGAGAGGTTCCAGATGGCTTTTGCTTTTGTGGGTCCCAGGCCGCAAGGACGGATGATCTCTTCTATTTCTTCTATGGAAAGAAGCACCAATTCCCTTGGGGTAGATGCTTTGGCAAAGAGCTTAGGGGTGATTTGATTGACCCTAGCATCGGTGCATTGTGCAGAAAGAAGTACGGCGACGAGAAGGGTGTAAGGATCTTTGTGCTGTAAAGGAATGTCGGGATGAGGAAAATGTTTTTCTAAACAGGCTGCGATCCATTTCGCTTTTGCATCCATTATTTGCCCACGCAAAACTTAGAGAAGATAGCAGATAATACATCTTCTGTAATATTCGTTCCAAGTATTGTCCCAAGCTCAACTAGGATTTTTCTCATCTCCATGGAAAGAAATTCCGGGGAGATCTCTTGCTCGAGTCCGAACATAAGACTGTCGCATGCTCCGATGGCAGCATCTAAAGCCTGCTTATGGCGCAAGCTCGAAATCACAACCTCTTCTTTGCTGGGAGGGCCACTTCTCCACAAGAGCTTTTCTATGGTCTGTTTCAGCAGGTCGATGCCATGACCTGTCTTGGCAGAGAGAAGGGTAGTAGAGAAGCGCTCTGTTAGGGTGTCCGTTGGCTCTTGCAGATCGATCTTATTCCAGACGAGAATCGTCTTTTCAGGGGGGGATAGGCGAAGGAGCTCTTCCTCTTTTTCTCCTATGGGCATGGATGCATCGAATATCAGCAAGACTATGTCTGCTGCTTGCATGGCTTGTCTTGAGCGTTTGATCCCCTCTTTTTCTATGACCTCGGTGGTTTCCCTAATTCCTGCCGTGTCTGTAATCCTAAAGTGGAGGCCTGCGAGCAGGATGTCTTCTTCTAGCAGGTCTCTTGTTGTCCCGGGAATGTCCGTAACAATGGCTCTATCTTTGCCAAGCAGGGCATTCATCAAAGAAGATTTGCCCGCATTGGGAGGTCCTGCGAGGCAAAGGGATAATCCTTCCTTGATGACTTTGCCTTCATGAAAAGTATCGGAGAGTGTTTTCATCTTTGTTAAAGTAGTTTGCAAACTGCAGAGAATCTCTTCTTTTGTTGCAAATTCAAGGCCCTCTTCAGGGAAGTCTACCCATGCTTCTAAGATGGCAGCAATGTCCACTAATTCCTTTTGGAATTTTTCAATTTTATTAGACAAAGCTCCTTGCAGTTGTTGCTCGGCAATAAAAAGAGCCTTTTCATTTTTTGCTCCAATGAGCTCTTGTACTGCTTCTGCTTGGGCGAGGTCTATCTTGCCGCTCATAAACGCCTTGAAGCTGAACTCCCCGGGCAGGGCAGCCCTCGCCCCCGCCTGCAATACGACGCCAAGTACTTTCTTAGTGACGATGCTACCTCCGTGGCAATGGATCTCCACGGTGTCCTCCCCAGCAAAAGATCTTTTTCCTAAGAGAATGAGTACTAGGACCTCGTCAATAGTATTTCCTTGAAGATCGAGGATTTTGCCTAGGTGTGCCGTATGGCTTTTATAGGTGTGGATAGGGCCAGAATATATTTTTGACACGACAGAAAGAGCATTTTCTCCCGTTACTCGAATCACAGCAATACCGCCCTCCCCCGGAGGGGTGGCTATAGCTGCAATGGTGTCACCGGGAATGTAAGGTCTATGAACGAATTCCATCTCTATGTACTAAGCAATAAAAAAGGTGCGATTTTATCATCAAGGGAAGGAGTTGTCTATATAGAAACGAGGGAATGGAATATCTTACGGCCAGTGTGGGCAATCCGTGGGTTAAAAAAATGTTTTTCCTTGCCAGTTGTATGCAAACCGGAGATGTCCTATTTTTCTAGGTTCAATTACATGGGATAGCGCTATAAAGATTTTCTTTATTTTGTGTTATGGCGCCAGGTATGGAGGTTCTATAAGTAGCACGA